>DAOLFJ010000355.1:1964-4625 GCA_035326365.1 Saprospiraceae bacterium
GCACAAGTTACAAACTTGCATTGTGGCACAAGTTACAAACTTGCGCCAGCAGGGGGAATGCGTTTAATTATGTCTATCCAAATCAATCAAATGAATTAGTATTAGATCTTATAAAGTTAATAACATTTGATGCTATTATAGGAAATAATGACCGACATTTTTATAATTGGGGTGTTATTGGTTATGTAGAAAGTAATAATTACCAGAAAGTCGAGTTTGCTCCTATTTATGACACTGCTCGAGGGTTACTCTGGAACGTAGTCGAAAAGAAAGTCAAATATATGCATGATCAAGATAAAAAAGGTTCAAAAGATCAAATTTACGCATTTTTAGAGCGCTCAAGACCTAGGTTTAGTTATGCTAATAATGGTAATGCTAACTAACCATTTTGAGCTTATAAATTTTTTGGCAAACAGAAATAATACATACAAAGAAACCATTGCAGCTTTAGTGACTGAAAATTTAGAAAACCTTTCCATAATGAAACTTATATCGTCAATTTCATGTTACACAAGTTCAGAGCGAATGTTTTTAATGACTAAAATATTAAAATTGAGATTTAAGGCTCTAAGAGAAATAATATATGCGTGAACTTTTCAAAAGGTGGTTGAATAAAGGTGAAAATGAAAGTAATAAACCTATTTCTTTAGGAAATATAAGTAACATTAAATTTACTTTGAGATTAGGAGAATTGCATATAGGATATCTTTATATATCAGAAGGTCATTGGGTTTTTAGCTATAGTGAAGAATTTAAAAATCAAACACAATATGCTAGATTAACAGGTTTTTCAGATTTAAATAAGGTTTACAAATCTGACGAATTATGGCCATTTTTCAAAATTAGAATACCAGGTCTTAAACAACCAATGGTAAGAGATATTATTAGATCTGAACAGTTGGATGAGTCTAATGAAGCTATCTTATTACGTAGATTTGGACTGAAAACAATGTCCAACCCATACATTTTGGAAGAAGTGTAAAGTTTGATTATCAAGGAAGTAATAATTATAAATTTCCAGCTGTTCTTGGATTTTGGACTTTCGAATTTTACTCAGAATTAAATAAACATTAGCTATTTATAATTCACAAAGCAGCATGAAAATAATCTTATCAGATATAAATAATATTTTATTTCCTGAAAATTATGCATGTCCAAAGGATCGACTAAGAATGCAAAAGGAATATCTAAAGCAAACAGAAAGAGATAATTACCTTGAAGGTTTGCGCAACATAAAGTTTGTAGTCAAGATTACCAAGTTGTCACTCACTATAGAAGATAAAATGACCAGAGTATTTGTGAGGGAGCTCTATGAAAAATTGATACACATTTCTTTTGGTTGGGATAAAGAATATGATTGGCATGAGCTAAAACCCATACTCTTGTTTTTTACTATTTTTGCTAATACTAACTCCATTCGAGACCTCGAACTTAGAGCAAAAAATCCCAATACGCATAGAATGATGGATAAGTATATGATAAGTACAAATCAAATCAGCTGAGATTAATTTAGAATCCCAAACCACCTAATTGGTTTATGCGCGTTGTATGGATTGACGGATGATGAGATTAGGATTGTGGAGGGAAGTAGGGGAAGAAAAGGTGGGCTCATAAAATGAATTTTGAATTTATATTTTCTTTTACAACCTTAGAATACAAATTATCTAAATTATTACGTAAATTTGTAATAAAAATAAATATGTCAGCAATTGTAATCCGGGCAGATGATAAAAGCAATAAGATACTTTCAGAGCTTGCCAAAAAACTTGGTGGTAGTGTAATCGACCTTAAAGATGATAAATATGAAGATATTGCTTTGGGAAGTTTGATGGATAAATTGAAAACGAATGAGACTGTCGACAAAGAAACTATCATGAAGAAATTAAAACTAAGATGATTATTGAGTATGATAAATCTTTTGAGAAGTCTTTAGAAAAAATAAGAACCAAGTCTGTCTTTGAAAAGATTGAAAAATAATAATTGCATGTGAATCTTCAACTTCTATAGATAAATTGCCCAATGTGAAAAAACTCTCTGGGTTTAGTAATTACTATCGGATCAGAATGGGAGATTATAGAATTGGGTTTGAAGCATTAGATGGAAATGTTATTCGTTTTATACTATTTGCACATCGATAGGATATTTACAAATTTTTTCCTTAACGAGACAGATAAGTAAATTTGCTATGTAAACATCCCAAACCGACCAATTTGTATATGCGCTTTGTATGGCTTGACGGAAGATGAGTTTAGGATGGTGGAGGGGAAGTAAATGAAGAAAATATTCATAAAGTGAAATAAATTATTGTGTAATTTCTCACAATAATATGTTAAAAGTGAGACAATTATATAAATATCAAAAAAGTCCAAACAAAATGATCTTAAAGATAAAATAGATCATGATAAATTATATTTTGTAAGCGAAGCGTAATATTAACAAATTGTCCGTTATTTATAAATGTACAAATAATTACTAAATTACTAAAGAAATCCACAATGCCGATTGTGGATTTCTTTATATTACAACTATATATATGTAATTAATATTTTTTGTATCTTTGTTTTAAGATTTGTCTGTGCGAGGCGATGTATAAAGATATATCACTAATCGTAGATGTTCCGGCGGTTTGTGACTTAAGTGAATCGGGACGTTATTTTTTTA
>DAOLFJ010000356.1:0-4596 GCA_035326365.1 Saprospiraceae bacterium
AGTAACTATTATTGGCATTTTTTTGAAGACTATCAGTAGTACCACTGAAAATAGGGAAAGATTGGCCGCTGTTGTTCATCGGGATGAATGTAGCCAAATGGCCATCAGGGTATTGAATATCCCAAGCTGTTTGTCTATTAATTAGGCGAAAATTGTAAGAATGTGACCAACCATATCCCAATGTCTCTGATAAATTACTGTTTAGAGAATTATAAAACCTTTCAAATTTTAATGGTCCATTTATTGAAGGGATTTTAAAATCCAGGTGTGAATATGTATAAGTTCCAGTTCCCAATTGAATTGGATCAGCAATAAGTTTCTGCATCCCATTTAGTTTAATTGCATTTTGAGGCATAGAAGAAATACCAAATTGCATAACAGGAAGCGCATTAGTACGAATATCTCCACCCCCTCCTATAGTGCCTGTAGGTCCGTCCTGATAAACATTTCCTGTCCATTGTGATGCATGTAAGTTTGGCTCTCCGTCATTGTATCCTGTACCATTAGACCAAACTGAATATCCCCAAGTCCAACTGTCGTAGGTATTTGAATTAACAGGGTGAGTATAATCATTGTCTGAGTACTGAGTTCCAGAAGTGATATCATATACTAAGGCGTTATAACCATTTGCATTCCATTGAATATTTACCTGATAAATATGGTTATTTTGATTATTCTCAGGAAAAACACTAATATCATGTGCCATTACATCTGACAGCTCAAACCCAAGATTAGGGTTCTTTGACCAGATATTATGATACCGACACGAACCAGAACAATAAAAACCAGAATAATTAAATACCTTGAATGAATAATGCAAATACCCGTTTACATAATTTGATTGCCAATCCCAGATATTTGAACCGTTTGCACTCCAGATATTCCAATTGTTTCCATTTATGTCTGTGCCGAAGCCAAGGCCGTTTGTATATGAGTATGTGTTAGTTGGTTGTTGTCCTAACTTTGAAACATAAATATCATAATTTCCAATTGAAGTAAGGTTATAAATTCCTGAACTTGGATCGAAGTCGCCTATGTCAGAAAATGAACCAGTTGTATAAACATTCCAATCGTCATCAACTGCGATTGACCTTCCAACATCATACCCAGTTCCTCCCATTTGTTTGGCCCAGACAAAATTCCCTGAAGCATCTAACTTTAAAATAAAAATGTCATTATTTCCAAAAGATGTTAGGTTATAAGTTCCAGACCCTGGGTCAAAGTCGCATGTGCCTACAAAGTAACCTATCGTATAAACATACCCATTTACATCAACCTCTATTGATAAGCCTTCATCAATAGAGGTACCACCCATATTTTTTGCCCAAATGAAATTACCTAATGCATCTAGCAACGAGATATAAATGTCACTATCTCCAAAAGAAGTGAGGTAGTATGTTCCTGGACCTGGGTCAAAATCAGATGTACTATTAAACTTACCTGTTGTATAAACATTTCCACTTCCATCAATAGCTATTGAATTTCCATTTTCTACATTTATTCCGCCCATTTGTTTGGCCCAGAGAAAATTACCTGAAGCATCTAGCTTTGAAACAAAAATGTCACCAGTTCCAAAAGAAGTTAGATTGTAAGTTCCAGATCCTGGGTCGAAGTCGGATGTGCCATATAAGGAACCTGTTATATAAACATTCTCACTACTATCAACACCAATCGAGTATCCATATTGATGATTTGGCCCTCCCCCTATTTGTTTTGCCCATATAAAATTTCCCGACGCATCCAGCTTTGAAATAAAAATGTCAACACCTCCAAAAGAAGTTAGGTAGTATGTTCCAAGACCTGGGTCAAAATCAGATGTATTCTCAAACTGACCTGTTGTATAAACATTTCCACTTCCATCAACATCAATTGAGAAACCAATTTCATTAATAGGTCCCCCCATTTGCTTTGCCCATACAAAATTTCCCATTGCATCTAGCTTTAAAATAAAAATGTCACGACCTCCTAAAGATGTGAGGTTGTAAGTTCCAGAACCAGGATCTAAATCACAAGTGCCCTCAAAGTCGCCTATTATGTAAACATTCCCACTCTCATCAAATGTAATTGAATGGGACACTCCATCATTACCAGTCCCCCCAACTTGTTTTGCCCAAATAAAATTTCCTAATGAATCTAACTTTGAAACAAAAATGTCATTATTTCCAAAAGAAGTTAGATTGTAAATTCCAGAACCTGGGTCGAAGTCGGATGTGTTTCTAAATTTACCTACTGTGTAAACATTTCCATGGTCATCTACGGCAATAGAGTATCCATAATCATTACCCGTTCCCCCCATATGTTTCGCCCAGACAAGTTCTGCTCCTTGACCATTTGAAAAGAAAAGGTTTGTTGCAAATAATATGATTGTGAATAGAACTTTTACCATATGGAGTATAATTAAGCTTTGAAGAAATATAAACAAGCTAAATCCAAAAAAGAAACGATCACTTTATATTTATAAATATACGTAAACATACAAATGTACTAGTAATTATTAATATAACAATATAATTAACTGCATTTTTTGCAAATTTTAATTTTAGCTATGGTATGGGAAGGTGACAACAGAAGTATAGCTAAAAAGCATGGGTATCATAGGGACGAAATGGAACGAATGCAGAGCTGGAATGGAGCAGAATCAGGAATGGTTTTACAATGGATCATAATTTCTAATTATGTTTATTTTTTTCTAGCAAATTGAATTTGCAAGGCCAATAAAATCATGACTGCCTGCGGAATGGATATGTTAGAGCACAAGTTGTAAGCTTGCGCCGGCAGTGATATCGTGAAATGGCAGCGACTGAATGAATGAAAAAAGAATGTGTGCCGAAGGATGACTCTAAATTCCTTTTTTAGATTTTGTTTTTCTCATTATACAAGTTTACAAAATTTGCCGGTGGTAGAATGAGATTACCTAGACCACCTTTTAATGATAGATTTGTAACTTGCTCTCTAATATAAGGGAAGATAATAGCCGCACCGTTGACATAACCAAATTCTTCTAATGGAATTGGCATTTCTCCAATTTTTGAAAAAACACCGAGCATAGTCACTTCTATATTAAATTCAATCTCGCTGTTATTTGATTGTGAAAGTTGAAATTTTTCGACTACGAAAACTTGGTTTTCTTTAACGTTTACATCTACTTGAAGATTGTGTTTTATATCTACTTCAATTTTATTTGATGAAATTATGGGTCCACGATAGAATTTACAATCCACTAATGTGAGACTTTCAATTTTAAAACCATTTTCTAAATTTTCTGAATTGCTCATGCTGCTAGTGCAAATTTATTGTTACCAATTGTGCTATTTGACTTAATATGTTCCCAAAAATCATCCTGTAGAGAATTTTGAAGTTCCATTATATTAATTGTCTGTTCCATTAACGAAAAGCCTAAATGTTGTTGCGATTTACTTAACTCATGGGATATCAAAACGGGTATGTCAATAGAGATCCCACTATCGACACCAAAATTAGCAAAATTACTATAGTTGTAAAACAATATACCTGATTTGACATATATTGGGTTTGTAACAGGAAATTCATTCTCTCCTGAAATGAAAAATAATCCTTCATATGGAAATAACTGAAAGAATTCATTATAAATATCACTTTCGTCCTTTACAAAAGATTCATCATGGTTGTAAAAAGATGTTGGTATTATCTCAATAGTGTGGGTATTGTCAAATCCATCAAAAGCATAGCTGCACTTTATTGATGGATATTTTACTACCAAATTATTTATTTTGCTTTTTAAGTATTCTTGAGAGTTCATGGTTAATTTATATTTAATAATATGGTTCTGGTTGTTTTTGCTAAACTTATCGAAGTGGTACTATCACTTTTTAAAACATTCATTTGCTTATAGTCAGCATTGATTCTATGACTTTTTAAACGAAAGATATTATCACTAAACGATCTACTTTTATTTGGATCTTGAATTTTATTTCTGAGAAAAGATATTAAAAAATTATGAGAACCACTGGATTTTACTTCAGGTCTTTCATCAAATTCCTTTTCGTCGTCACCAAATTTGTTAAATATGAGATGTCTCATTAGCTGAATGCAACTGTAATAGGAACAATGAACACTGGGAGCATAAAATTCATCCTGATGTAACAGCTCCGCTGCATCAATATTTGCTTTTGACTTATCTAATAATATTTGCATGATTTATAAAAAGTATGCAAATATAAGCATAATACTTATAAAATGTTTAATGATCAATGAATAAAGTTAATAGAATATAAATGATTCATGTCAAATATATGGCAAAAAGACAATATTATTGCCAAAGATTTGTTTGATAATGTCAAACTCTATATATTGGGGTCTATTTGTAAATTTATGGTCAATACCGAAATAACCAACCACTTAAAAATTAGGTTTAAGAACCAAAATATTATTTCAACAAATGAGATAACTACTGCAATTTTGGATGCATATCCTGATGTGGCACCAAGTACTGTAGGATGGCGGATATTTCAGTTGAAAAAAGAAAAACTTGTTTTTCAAGTTGGTAGAGGTTTATATACATTTGAGTACAAGCCAGAGTTTATACCCACAATAGCTGCTAAGACTAAAAGGCAACTT
>DAOLFJ010000357.1:0-4550 GCA_035326365.1 Saprospiraceae bacterium
CTGTCGCGATGATTTGTACGTCATCTATCTCATCATGCAAAATTTTTAATTTTTAGCCAATATCGTCAATATCTTGCGCTTCATCAAATACTATTAATTTGTTCTTAGGGACTAATTTGGCAAGTGTGGTAATAGAAGTACTCTCCAACAAGTCTTTTACTTCTTGAATTTCGCAATTGTAATACGCACCATCATACTTTTGAACAATATGCTTCACTAAATGTGTTTTGCCAGTTTGTCGTGCACCAGTAAGCAATATTGTTTTTCCTTTAAACAATTGTGCTTCAAGAGATTTTTGTAAGATTCTTTGTATCATTTTATACGAAATTCACCAATTCAAATACAAAGTTAGTAAATTTAGCTAAAAACCACAAGTGCAGTTAATAAATTTAGCTAAATTTATAAAGTATGTCAGAAAATACCCCAAAAATCCACTTCACACCATTATATCCCGATCTGTCGGAATTAGCTTTGTGTACTTAATGCTTTGTCTTTACTTTGTTGGCAAATATGGATGTTATGAATAAGGTATTTTGGTATTGTTTGATATTCGCTGCGATCGCAACTTATTTTTATGTGGGATATAGTGTCTCTTCGCATTGGGAAGCTGCAGTGAAGTATGGTAATAAAGTGACGCATGACTCTTTGGGTAAACAGATTCCATTGTTAAACATCAAAGATACTCGTGAAGGTGATTTTTATGTCATTATAGACTCCTTAAAAAATAGGAGATATTTTCGTGTCCTTGGTCTAACTGTCGATTCTTTATTATGTATCAATTATGGTAATGACGCGAGTGTTTTGCCACAGATATTAGATTATTCATCTTATATAACTAGTCCTGGGTTATTTATTGACAAAAGAGTCAGTTGGGTAGATGAGTTAATGAAGAATGATGAAAATTTTAATGATAAAATAGATTTTTTGACTATCGATCATATAGATTCTTTACTTTCAACTCACGTTGTTATAGGTTTTGAATTGACCAACAAAAGACCTTTAACTTGGTTTGAAATTGTAACAAGTTATTTTATTGGAAGCCCAATAATTCTAGGGATTATGATATTAGGGCTAATGTTTCTTATTTTCATTTTTGAAAGTTTGATCAACGTTTATATTCATAATAGAAGGAAGATTTATCGATTCAGTATTGTATTAGTGATTATTTTACTTTATGCATTAGCGCATAGGCAATTGTTTGTTTTGTCGGATATTCATCGAGATCAATGGTTTGGTACATTATTTATTTTTGTCAGTCATGCATTAGTTTTTGGTGTTTTCCAGTATGGTATTCAAAAAATACGCAGTAAGGAATTCGGGAAAAGAGAATTTATAAAATTTATTCTGATTGTATTTTTAGGTGTAGGTTTTGATGTACTATTTAGGTTAGTTCTAAGTATGATTCTTGATGAATCTAGTTTGGGCGAAGATATGCTGGAACTTTTATTTTTTACGACATTGCAACAAGCATTCAAATTCTGGACAGCGATCGCCACAGCCAATTTTCTTCATAATCTTATACGCTATATCTACTCCCTCCGTCGCAAATCCAAACAATTACAATCTGCCACATCTGACGCACAAACATCCGCTGCCCTACTACAACAATCGGAAGCAAATATCAATACTCATTTTCTATACAATTCGCTTCATGCCATTGCCGCATTAGCACCTGTAGCACCGGACAAAACCGAAACACTTGCCCTCTCACTTGCAAAATACTACAGATATACCACCAATAGAAATGACGAAACATGGGTCTCCGTCAAGGATGAAGTGGAAGCACTCACAGCATATCTCGAAGTAGAAAAAATCCGTATGGGCGAAAAACTAAATTACACTTTTGATATAAAGGATGATGTTTTGTCTTCCGTAATTCCAAAATTTATCCTTCAACCATTGGTGGAAAATGCCATAAAATATGGATACAATTCAGAGCGTAACACTACCGATGTTAAAATTTCCTTTGAAAAAATCGATGTAGAAACGATAAAGATTTCTATTTGTGATAGTGGTAAACCATTCAATGAAGCAATGGAAATCTGCAAAAATATCATGAATGTAAAAGATATATTGAAGCGATACTACCCAGATAGACACATGATTGGTTTTGTGAATGAACCTGTGAAGTGTGTGGAGATATTGATGAATGGTAAAAAATCGAAATCATGAAAAAAATCTATATTTACTCATCGATAATTATAATCATTGGTCTATCATTTCTTGCTTGGGATTTCTATCAAATTAGTGACCGAATATCTAATGATCACCATTATACTAAAAAGAGCACCTTCGACTTCATCAATGCAGAAAAAAATGATTTCTGTATTATCAAAGATGCAAAAAATAAGATAAGTTATTTCAGAATAGAAGGATTTACATCTGATCATAAATTGTGCGTTAGATATGGTAATCAACCATCATTAATACCATTAGAAGAGTTGGAAAAAATTATTTTTTCATCCAATGGAACGCAAATTCATATAAGCCAAAGGTGGGTTAGCAATATCTATAATGAGCCTGATGCTTGGAAAAAAGATTTATCGATAATCTCTCAAGGCGAAATAGAGCAAATCAATATCAACAATAAAGTTTACTGCTATAGTGGTCATGATCATACGGGAAAAATGCCAGATCCTATTTATTTAATACCATTGAATTTATTGTTATTATTGGGCTTAACCCTTTTGATTTTAGTGGTTTTATCGCTAAACGATTATATTTCCAGTAAAAGAAATATTATCACATATATTTCGATTATTTCGGCTTCATTTTTAGTTGCTCATTTTTTTTCGGTGTCTAATTTTTCTACACTCTTTTATGTTTTTTTGGTTAAGAATCTGATTACTTTTTTATTGCTGTATCATTTAATAAAACTAGTCAACAATAAAACAAAAATGTTTGATTTTGGTAAAAAGGAATTTGTAAAGTTTCTTTGTATTTCTACTTTCGGTTTCTTTAGCGAATTGTTTGGTGGCAGATTATTTAATTTCATCTATTTTGATTTTTTAGAATTTGGTGGTGGTACAATGTATGAGTTTGGTAACTTTTCAAATGTACTTGGTTGGTTTAAGTTTTGGATCTACTTCGCAGTAGCCAATTTCATGAGCAATCTCACGTCTTACATCATAGCGCTCAGGAAACAAGAAAAAATATTCAAACTTCAAAAATCAGAAGGTACTTTAGCTTCATCTTCACTAGCATCCATACAATCTCGCATCAATCCACATTTCCTTTACAATGCACTCAATAGTATCGCTTCGCTCGCTCGCACAGAACCAAGAAAGACAGAAGAAATGGCACTCCAATTGGCAAAGTTTTATGATCAATGTAGCGAAATCAAATCAAAGCCATTGGTAACTATATCAGAAGAATTAGAGATTTTGAAGTCATACTTAAAGATAGAAAAAATCAGATTTGGCGATCGCATCCAAGTAGCGTTGCCAACTGATGATGATGTCATGAAATATATGATACCATCTTTTACACTGCAACCTATTGTAGAGAATGCCATAAAGTACGGCTACAATCCACAGACAAATAGTATAGATATACGCATATCTGCATTAGTGGACAATGGGAAGCTGACCATTAGGGTTTATGATGGTGGTCCACCTTTTTCAAATGACATGCACTCAGGATATGGACTCAATAGTATTGCCAAAAAGCTCAAAGTTTTGTACCCTGATGGACATGTTATAAGTTTTGTCAATGAACCTGATAAGTGTGTGGAGATTATACTGAAAGCCAATATTGTTTAGATTCGTTAAAACTGAGTTAATATTCTTTATATTGGGTTTCACATGAAATTATATTCTAAATTTGCTAAACATTAAAATTATTTAAGATGCAAAAGTTTTTCTATTTACTTTTTTTCACTGTTGTTTTCACCAATATTTGTTCAGGTCAAAATGCGCTTTACACCCAATATGCAAGGCAAGCTGACTCGCTCTACAATGCAAAAGATTTTCTAAAATCTGCCCAAAAGTTTTCAGAAGCTTTCAAATCAAATAATTGGAAAGGAACTTCAAGTGATCGGTACAATGCGGCATGTTCTTGGGCATTGGCAGGTGTGCCCGATAGTGCTTTTTTTCAGTTAGACCGTATTGCGACCAAATCCAATTATACCAACATAGGTCACATCACTAATGACACCGACCTTAATTCCTTACATGATGATAAAAGATGGCAGCCTTTGCTTGCGCTGATCAAAGCCAATAAAGATAAAGAAGAAGCCAACCTAGACAAATCGCTCGTAGCTATCCTTGATACTGTTTATATAGAGGATCAGAAATATAGACAACAAATAGATCAAATAGAAGAAAAATATGGTTGGGAATCCAAGGAAATGCAAGATCATTGGAAAATAATAAATGAAAAAGACTCCATAAATCTCATCAAAGTATGTAAAATTCTAGACGAACGTGGTTGGCTAGGACCTGACGTCGTAGGAAGGCAAGGAAGTTCCGCCATATTTCTGGTGATCCAGCATTCCGAATTGGCAGTGCAGGAAAAATATTTGCCACTCATGAGAGATGCTGTAAAAAACA
>DAOLFJ010000036.1:0-24746 GCA_035326365.1 Saprospiraceae bacterium
CATTAAAAAGTAAAAATAATTTTTCACGGGATTGAAATTGAGTTAGTTAATAATTACATAAATGTATAATTTAATATTTTTTTCGCAGTGATTATATTTTGAGAGATTAAAACTAAGTCCAAATGTACCATTATTATCTCGGATTGTAAGTATTTATTGTACTAATTTTTGACCTTCAGAATTTATTTTGTGTAAACAAGTAGGTTGTAATTTACTTTATGCATAAATTTTATGAATGAATTTTGGACATAGTTTAAGCATATTTTTAAAAATGTAATATTGAGGAATTGCAAAATGGTTTTATTTTTGATATGAATTGTTGTGTTATTATGTTGATTTTGTACCATATTAGTGACTAACCTAGGACAATCATCTATGGAAAATATGAAATATAAGTAAAAGAAATATTAACTTTGCCCAAATATATAAAAACCATAAAAAATTAATCATGGGATGTAGCAGTTGCGGATCGGGAACAAACGGAGCACCCAGTGGTTGTGGAGATAAAGGACATTGTACCTCAGGTAGTTGCAATAAACTAAATACCTACGATTGGATAGCCACTCGGGATATGTTTGACCCATCCGAATATAATATAGTTGAAGTAAGTTTTAAAAAAGGCGCGCATAAAGATTTTTTCATTAATGATCCATCTACAAGGACGATTACAGGAGATATGGTCGTCGTGGAGACAGCAAGTGGATATGACGTAGGCAGAATATCACTTTCTGGCGAATTGGTCAGGATGCAAATGAAGAAAAAATTTACGTCGGAAGATAGAGTTGCCTTCAAGGTCATAAGAAAAGCAAATGATCGGGATCTAGAAAAATTAGAAGAAGCACGACAGTTGGAGCAAGAAACCATGGTGCGTGCAAGGGTGATTTCACGTACGCTTGGCCTAGATATGAAGATAGGAGATATTGAGTATCAAGGAGACAAAAAGAAAGCGACCTTCTACTATACAGCTGAGGGTAGGGTAGACTTCCGAGAATTAGTAAAGGAGTATGCACGCGAATTTAAGGTCAAAATAGAAATGCGCCAGATAGGGGCGAGACAAGAGTCGGCTAGGATAGGAGGCATTGGCTCTTGTGGTCGTGAATTGTGTTGTTCTACGTGGCTGTCTGATTTTAAATCAGTCAACACAGCAGCAGCAAGATATCAGAATATCGCTATCAACCAAACAAAGTTATCAGGTCAGTGTGGACGATTGAAATGTTGTCTAAACTATGAGTTGGATACGTACATGGATGCATTGGATGATTTTCCTGAAGATGCAGATATCCTGAAAGTAAAAGCAGGGACAGCGCACCTAGTCAAAACTGACATATTTAAAGGAATCTTATATTATGTCGTCGATAATGAGAAGATGCGTGGACAGTTTATTCCAGTTGACAAGTCAAGAGCTAAGGAAATCAAGGAATTGAATAGAAAAGGTGTCATTCCTAATGAACTTAACCTTGAGAAAGCTGTGGTCGTTCCCGATCGTGATTCTGAAGACGTCGATATTGAGCATGGTTATGAAGACGTGACTGGTCAAATAGAGTTGCGCAACGAACCAAGAAATAAAAAGAAGAAAAAACCACAACAAAAATCTGGAGATAGGAATCAACAAGATCGTCGTGGCCCATCAGGACAGTCTAATGAAAGAGGTCCAAGACCTGAAGGTCAGCCAAAAACTGACGGTCAGCCGAGAAATCAAGGTCAGCAACGTCCACAAGGTCAGCCAAAAGGAGATGGTCAAAATAAAAATGAAGGTCAAAATAGACCCGAAGGTCAAAACCAACAAAGACCACCACGACCTAATCCACAAGGGCAACAAAATCAAAACCCTAGACCACCAAGGCCAGAACGTAATCCGAATGAAGGTCCAAAGGAAAACAGACCACTTAATCCTAATCAAAGACCAAATAATCAGGCCGGAAGCAATCGCAATCAAGAGCCTAAACCAGATACGAACCAAAATAACGCAGGACCTAATCAGCCACCGGTAAATCCGACTCCGAATGCTGACGGAACTCCGAATGCAAATGCAAACAAAAACAAAAAGAAGAAATTTTTTAATAAAAACCGTAAACCAAAAGACGGACAATAATATTTAATTAGATACAATAAAGATATACCCATGCAGTACGATGTGATAGTGATTGGTTCAGGTCCAGGAGGATATGTAGGAGCGATAAGAGCCGCACAATTAGGCAAAAAAGTAGCCATCATTGAGAAGTATGATACCTTAGGAGGTACTTGTTTGAATGTGGGCTGTATACCTTCCAAGGCATTACTTGATAGTTCTGAACACTACCACAATGCCGTAGATAGGTTTGCTGAGCACGGCATTGAGACATCTGATGTAAAGATCAATATGAAACAAATGATCAAACGTAAAAATGATGTTGTAGATCAGACTTGCAAGGGTATTGATTTCCTAATGAAAAAAAATAAAATCGACGTTTACAATGGTCATGGTTCTTTTGTAACCCAAAATGTGGTTGCAATTAACAATGCAGAAGGGACTACGCAAATAGAAGGCGAAAAAATAATCATTGCCACAGGTTCAAAGCCAATTGCTCCTGATATGTTCAATTATGACAAAAAAAGAGTCATCACGTCTACAGAAGCTTTAAATATCGATAGTGTACCTAAAAAAATGGTCATTGTAGGTGGTGGTGTCATAGGCCTAGAATTGGGTTCTGTTTTTGCTAGATTGGGTACGTCGGTGGATGTCGTTGAGTATATGGACAGAATCTTGCCTACCATGGACAATGATTGTGGCAAGGAATTAATGCGTTCGCTCAAAAAAATAGGCATGAACTTTTACTTGAGTCATAGTGTGACTGGTGTAAAAGCAACAAAAACAGCATGTACAGTGAGTGTGCAAAAAAGAGATAGTGAAGAAAAATTTGATATAAAAGCAGATTATTGTCTTGTTGCCATTGGTCGTAAACCCTACACAGATGGATTGAATCTTGACGCTGTGGGCATCGCCAAAGATGAAAAAGGTAGAATCAATGTAAATGATCACTTGGAGACATCTGTTCCTGGGATATTTGCCATTGGTGATGTTATTAAAGGTGCAATGTTAGCTCATAAAGCGGAAGAAGAAGGGATCCTAGTGGCAGAATATATTGCTGGAGGGAAACCACATATTGATTACAATCTAATTCCTGGAGTCGTGTACACTTGGCCTGAGGTGGCTGCTGTTGGCAAAACAGAAGAAGAACTGAAAGCAACTGGTACACCTTACAAAGTTGGAAAGTTCCCATTTAAAGCATTAGGTAGAGCTCGTGCGAGTATGGATACAGAAGGTTTTGTAAAAGTTTTGGCCCACAAAGATACTGATGAAGTTATAGGGGTACATATGGTAGGACCAAGAGTGGCTGATGTCATAATTGAAGCAGTTGCATTAATGGAGTTCAGGGCAAGTGCAGAAGATATGTCTAGAATATCTCACCCACATCCTACATATACAGAAGCAGTAAAAGAAGCAGCACTTGCTGCTACAGGTAATCGAGCTTTGCATATGTGATCTACCTTGGTAATATTTCAATTAGATAAATGAAGTCTTTTCTTTTACTTTTTATAGTAATGACGGTTACTTTATCTTCGATCTCTTGCTCAAAAAAGGTAGCAGTCTTAGAAGAAAAAGAGAATGACTTTCAGAAGATAGAAACCATTTACGAAGTTTGGACAGCTAATGGTTACGAAGTCAAAGAACTTGATAGCAACCCTGTATTAAAAGGTGGAGAATTGTCTTACAGATTGGTATATAAAGATTTTAGATACCCAGCTTCTGCCAGAGAAAATAAAGTAGAAGGTAAGGTTGAGATCTTGGTAGTTGTGAATGAATTTGGAATCCTAGAAAGTATGGAATTGATAAAAGGCATTGGATCAGGATGTGATGAAGGGTCGCTCGAAGCAGTCCGGAGTATGCAAGAAATAGGCTTTGAACCCGCTATCATTGGTGGTATACCTGTCAAAGTAAGATATATCATTCCTGTGAATTTTAGGCTGGATTAAAAAAGAAATTCCAAATATCATCTTAAGTAATACGGCTTATTTACATAAAATGTGACCGAATGTCATATTGATTTTATTTTTGGTAGACTATTGAACTTGCTTCTCTATTTATCGTTATATTGCCTTCTTTTTACATTTGGTATCAGTTTTAAATAACACTCATTTTTATAAATTTAGTATCATGCGTTATTCACTCTCTTTGTTTATGCTTGTTTTTTCATTCTGGACTTCTTTTGGTCAAAACCGAAATATGGTTTTTCCAGATTTAGCTAACAAAGATGTTAAAATACACAAGGGGTCTAAATTGTTTACCACTCTTTCTGATGGTACATTGTCGCCACAGGAAATTAAAGAAGATTGGGGGATTTCATTAAAACATAAATCTACTTTTTTTCATAATAGTGAGTTTTCAATTGAAGAATACAAAAGGTTAAAAACTGATGCAAATGAATTTAAAAACAGTCCGAATATTAATAGAAATTCATTTACAAAGTCCAATAGGTTTCAAACAGCTGCACCTGTTTTGTTAAATAATTTCAGAGGCAATCTAAGGGGAAGCAGTATTCCTATGGACAATACTATGGCTGTTTCTAGAAATGGATTTGTAGTTTCAGCTATTAATTCTAATATCATTTTCACAATGCCAGATGGGGCAGTTACATTTAGTCGTGGATTTGCAGATTTTTATAAAGTCCTAGGCCTAGGTACCCGTATGTTTGATCCAAGAGTTATTTATGATCCAGAACAAAATAGATTTATTGTCGTATGCCTTCATGGTTCGGATCCCAGTACTTCATATTTGTGTTTAGCTTTTTCCAAAACAGAAGATCCGAATGGAGATTGGCACTTTTATAAAATCAAAGGTGATGTGTTAGGAGATGACGTATGGTTTGACTTTCCTAATATTGGTGTGAGTAAAGAAGATTTATATATTGCTGGCAATATGTTTTCGGATGACAATGGATTTAGATATTCAATGATACTTCAGATTTCAAAAGATGATGCTTATCAAGGTAAAGAAATTACTTGGAAATTTTATGATAGAGTCCGAAATGTAGATGATGGATTGGTATTTAACCCAGTGCCAGCAATGTCAGGATGGCAAACATTAACATCTCCTGGTATGTACTTCATAAGTAATGGTAATGGTGGATTTAATATCAATTATACCGATGCATCTGTCAAAAATGATCCTAGTCTGATATCACTAAAGACAAGTGGACCTACTTTGTCTTTTCCACCAGAAGGAAGGCAGAAAGGAGTTTCTGTACTTTTGAATACAGGCGGGAATAGGATCAGAACTGCCATGTATCAGAATGGTATTTTACATTTCTCGGCACAGTCCAATTCACCTTCAGGAGATGGAGGCTTGTATTACGGTAGAATGAATATGACTGACCTTAGTGTGACAGCTGATGTACTGTCTGTGCCAAATCAAGACCTTGCTTATCCCACGTTGACATCATATGGAGAGCGAGAAGAAGATAATCAAGTTTTAATCAATTATACCTTTACCGGAACAGATGTTTTTCCTGGACAAGCTGTAAGGATCATTGGTGGTAGTGGATCAGTTTTTGATTGGAGCGATGAGATTGTGTATAAGAATGGGACAACTGCAATAGGCAATGTTGGAGATGAATCAATTCGTTGGGGAGATTATTCGGGTGCATGCAGACGATTTGGTGTCGATAGAATAGAAAGTTGGGGAGTAGGTTGTTTTGGAGAGAGTGGAAGTCATGGTACATGGATTGGTCAGTTAATTCATTCAGAAGATAGTGGTAAACCAATCTTAGAATTTACAGCATCAAAAACTACAGAACGAAAGGATTCAGTCATTACATTTAGAGACATTACAAATGCCATCCCTAAATCAAGACAATGGATTTTTGAAGGCGGTACACCAGAAACATCAAATGAAGAATTTCCAAAAGTAGTCTATAGTGAAAATGGGGCTTTCAATGTTACATTGATATCAGATTTTGAAAGTCATTCTGATACAATGACAAAAATTGCGTTTATTCATATTCAAGACCCTGAAACATCACCTATTGCATTGTGGATCAGTGATAAAGATACTATTTATATAGGGGATTCTATTCAGTTTACGAGCTTGAGTTCGGCAAATACCTTATTTCATAAATGGAATTTCCCCCAAGGAAGTCCACTAAATAGTGAGGAAGTAAATCCAATTATAAAATACAACAAAAAAGGCTCTTTTCTAGTAGCATTAACTGTTCGAAATAATGCAGGATCAGATTCATACATTGTAAATAAAGCAATAACAGTTTTCGAAAAAACTGCGCCATTGGCTTCTTTTACATCAGATAAAACAATCATACTTCCTGGTGATAGTATTGTATTTACAGACAAATCTACAGGTTCAATGAATGTTAAGTGGTATTTTTCAGGTGGTGAACCTTCTACTTCTTCATCTAGATTTCCTATCATAAGATATCCTGAACAAGGTGTTTTTCCAGTGAAAATGGTGGTGAATAATGATTTTGGTACAGATTCTTTGACCATAGAAAACTATGTATCTGTGGGTACAAGTGGAACTTCAAATGAAGTGCAGTCAAGTGATGTCAGACTGTTTCCTAATCCTTCCGGTAATAATTCGGGGTCAGTGACTTTGGCCTTTAGTATTTTAAAAACGGGCATTTATAAAATTGACTTATTCACTAACAAGGGTCAATTTTTAAAATCATTGTATGCTGATAAAATAAAAAGCGGAGAAAATGAATTATCATTCCTCACAAATATGTTACCTAGTGGTTCTTATTTTATTTCACTTTCGTCAGATGCCAAAGTCATAAAAACATTACCATTGCTTATTTTGGAGTGATAGAAATTGGTGTTGTATCTTTATAATATAATGTCCTGATAGGAAATGGAATATTAATATTGTGGGAATCGAAAGCATTTTTAATATTAATAATGGCATTACTTCTTGCTTTTAGGAAGGTGGCTTTATCAGGCTTAGTTAACCAAACAAATGCTGTGAAAATTATAGCACTGTCACCAAACTCGGTGTAATAAAACTCAATATTTTTGTTTACATCTCTATCACTAATCCCTTGTAATGCAGATATTGTGATTTGTTTGACATTTTCCAGTTGGGAATCATAACCTATACCTACTTGCAATTCCATCCTCTGATGATGATTTGCAGTATGATTTACGACAGGAGACTCTATGAGTATCTTATTAGGCATGATTATTTTTTTCCCTTGCAAGGTATGGATCACAGTATCGCGAAGGTTGACTTCGACTACTACTCCTGATACATCTTTAACGTCTATGTAGTCACCTACATTTATAGGGCGTCTGAATGATATGATAATACCTGACATTAGATTTGTGGCTAAATCTTGGAAAGCGAATGCAAGTCCTAAACTCAATACGCCAATTCCTGCCAAAATTGAAGTCACTGCTTTATCTAGATTTAAAATGGAAAGGACAGTAAACCCTACGAGCGAGAGAAAAGTAATGTGAATAAAGTTTACGATCAGATTATTTAATATTTTTCTTTCTGAGTAGTTATTTAAAAATTTATTTGCTAGATTTTTTACCTTTTTTGAAATCCAAATACCTAGAAGCAAAACGAAGATGGCTATCAAAAGATTGGGAAGTAGCAGGATAATATTTTTTAACCAAGCGTCTATTTTTTCGTAAAGCAAATTATATATTGATGTCATTTTAAAGAGTTATTGAATAAAATTATAGTTTCAAATTTAAGAAATTAATTTTATTTACACAAATCAAAATAATTTTTTGTCTGTATTTTTGTAAAAATGAATGAGCTTTAATTTTTAAACATACTCTTATCTTAATGATGATAAAGTTGTATGTAGCCATATTTTTTTGACTTAAAAAAGATGACAGTGTAATGAGATTATCACTCTTTCCCAAAAAAAAAGGCTTTCCGTTTCGGGAAAGCCTTATAAGATTCAATTTTTTCTACTTGATATATATTAATATCTTCTTTCTCTCGGTCTGAAATTGTTATCTCTTGGTGCAGCAGCTCTTGGTTCTGCTTTTTTACAAACGATGGTTTGACCATCAAAATTCGTTTCGTTAAGACCAGCGATTGCAGCAATACCTGCATCTTCTGTTCCCATTTCCACAAATGCAAATCCTTTAGATCTACCTGTGTCTTTGTCCATAATAACTTTCGCAGACGTAACTTCGCCGTACTGTGAGAAAAGATCTTCTAAAGCTTCAGAACTTGTTCTGTAGTTTAATTTCGCAACAAAAATGTTCATTAAAATAAAATTAAAAAAATAAATAAAAAATTTGGATTCAATAACAGACCGTCTGCTCAATGGTAATCCAAAACTAATGCAAAGATATGGTATTAATTCTAAATATGGTGCATTTTGTAATAATATATAAATAATTATTTTTCAATGACTTTTGAATTTGCACATTGGATCACCTGATTTGCCCACTTTAATTGGATTTTAAAGTGAACATTTTTTTGCTGATAATTTATGTGAAGTACAGCTGATCGGTTTATGACCTGTATTCATTTCTAGGATGGGAAAGGTTAATGTTTCTTTAGGGAAATATATATCTGTCATACTAGTGTACCCATTATCTGCAAATAATTCCACACTCGTTTTATCGAAGATTAGCTGGACATGCAATGTGTCATCCACACTACTACATGGTGCAAAATGTCTAGCTGCAAATCCATCATAAAAATCAGAGATACCTGCCTTTGACCTATCTATAAACCATGTTTTATCTTTTGGGGTATAGCCGATTTTTAATGAATCGTTTTGGCCATTTGTTAAAGTTAAGCAAATTTCTTGTGAGGCTAAAAAACTGATGTTGGCTTCAAATAAGCCTTCTTCTATTTCTGGCATTGGGTATGGGTAGGTCTTAATATTAGAAAGATCTATTTTTGTAATATCTGATCTTAAAGTCTGATATTCAGATACCAACTTGCTACTTAATTTCCATTCTCCATCATTTGATTTTACTAAAATAACTTCTCTAGGTAAGGTCATGGTGCTTCTCCATCGTTCGGTAGGGACTTTCTGAGCATAAAGCCAGTTGCTCATCCAACCCATCATAAGTCTTCTAGCATCTGTATCAGGTATGTCTGACCATGACACCATCGCATAGTTATCTGTACCATAATCTAGCCAATATTGTTTGTCATTAGCCTGACTGTTTGTAAAAGTTTTGCCGTCAAAGTCACCTACAAAATAACTAGTACCTGTGCCACCATTGGGAGCACCAGATTGCATGCTGACCACCAGTATCCATTTGGTTTCGTCACTACCTACGGTCTTTAATGGGAATAAATCTGGACACTCCCATAAGCGATTATCATTTTTAATACCATAAGACGACTCATAAGTCCATGTTTTGAGATCGAGTGATGTGTAAAACATTGCTTTGTCTTTTGCTGCCAGTACCATGACCCATTTTTGTGTTTCATTATGCCAAATGACTTTAGGATCTCTGAAGTCCTTTATATTTTCTGTATTGGGAATGACTGGATTGCCTTGATACTTTGTCCATGTTCTGCCTTTGTCAAGCGAATAAGCTAGGGATTGATACTGAAAATTAGTTGTGCCAGCTTTTTCACCTGCCATATTATGATGTGTAAAAATAGCTAACATAGGTATTTGCCCATCTTTGCCAAAACCAGATGTATTTTTCCAATCTATGACAGCACTACCAGAAAAAATATAACCAAGCGTATCAGGATATAATGCAATGGGTAGGTGTTCCCATTGGATCATGTCGGTACTCACAGCATGTCCCCAATGCATAGGTCCCCAAACTGTACTATCAGGGTAATATTGATAAAATAAATGATATTCTCCAGCGTAATAAACCATTCCATTCGGGTCATTCATCCACATAGAGTCAGGCGTGAAATGAAATGCAGGTCTATATTTTTCATTAATTTCAGATGGAGTATCAGTGTTTTTAATTTGACCGCAATTAACCAAAAAAATCATAACACATATACCCACAAGAAATGGTACATAAGAATATATTTTATCTATCATGGCAAATGGTTTACACGTTTAAGTGGTGAAATTAATAGAAAAAAATGAATTTGAAGATAATCTTTTGTCAACAGGAGCAATTAAGAAAATTTTCTCACTATTTCATTGTAATCAATGATGCTAATCCATAGCCATACTTACCCGAATAAACCTATTCTCCAAGGCTTATATTTGTATGGAATATACGAAACATGTTTTTTAGTCAATTCTTTTTTGAAAAACAAAATACCTACATCATACAAATCAATAGATAATGTTACTTCTGGTCTTTCAATCAGATTTTTCCAAGCAGACTGCATTCCTTCAGACCAATAAATATCATCTATTACGATGATAGAATTGTCGTGGCAGAAAGGTATTAATTGTTCATAATACGCCAATGTTGGTTCCATGGCATGATGTCCGTCTAAAAAAGCAAGATCTACAAGTTGAATTTCTTTTAAGGCAGGTGATAAAGTAGAAGAAAAAGGACCTATTTTAATATCAATATTTCTCAATATCAGATTCTGATGCACTTCTTTTGCCAATAATGCTATTTCTGGATCACCTTCTAATGTGATGATTCGTGATTTTGTGTTCGAGATACCAAGATAAGCAGACGAAATACCTAAAGATGTGCCTAATTCCAATATGTTATTTATGTTGTAATGTAAAGCAAGATTAAATAACAATCTACATTTGGTCTCGCCAGACAATGATGTATGGGCAATTTGGGAGATTTTGCGACTATCTTTGTCCAAAGATTTTGAACCTGCTCCAAAATCAGTCACTTGTATGATTTTAGTAGATGATTTTAAGATTTTTCTTTGATTTTCGATCTCTTGAAATCTGTAATACTCTTTTTCAGTATCTAGGACATTTATCACAAAATCATATAAAAAGGGAGACTGCACATTGAACTTTGTGATTGACTTCCAATAGAATTTAAAAAACGATCTGATCTGATACCACATGTCTGACTACTTATTCTCGGGGTAAAGGTAAGTATTGAACCATATTATTCATAAGGTAATGCCGATTATTGATGGTTTAATCTAAAAAATCCTTGTCATATCCACAAATCATAATAGCTTTGCCCACAAATTCAGAATTATGGCAGTACTTTCCATCAGAGGACTTACAAAACGGTACGGTAGAATCGTAGCAATAGACAACCTTAATCTTACCATAGAGAAGGGCACCGTTTATGGGCTTCTTGGACCGAATGGAAGTGGTAAGACGACGACACTTGGTATCATTTTGGGTATTTTGACACAAAACTCAGGTGAATTTGAATGGTTTGATGGGCGGTATGGTGTGGATCATCGACTGAAAATAGGTGCCATATTAGAAACACCTAACTTTTATCCTTATATGAATGCAGATGAAAATCTTGAAATTATTCGCCATATCAAAAAGGATCCAAATAAAAACTTCGATGAGGTACTTTCACTTGTAAATCTTCTTGACAGGCGGAAATCAAAATTTAGTACTTATTCATTAGGTATGAAACAAAGATTGGCTATAGCTGCTACGCTTATCGGTGAGCCAGAAGTATTGATTTTTGATGAACCTACTAATGGACTTGATCCACAAGGTATTGCCGAAGTCAGATCAATTCTCAAAAAAGTGGCTGACACAGGTAAGACAGTCATTATGGCATCGCATTTACTAGATGAAGTGGAAAAGATTTGCTCTCATGTAGCTATTATCAAAAATGGACATTTACTTGCTAGTGGTCCTATCGGGTCAATTATAAATAGCGACATCACAGTAGAACTTGCTTCCAACAATATGCAAGAATTAAAGACGTTTTTGGCAACATTATCTTTTGTAAAACGTCTTCATATGATGGATAAATGGATAGAAATAGGTATTGACGAATCCTTAGACCATAGTATCATTAATAAACTCGCATATGAGCAAGGTATAAATCTTACACATATCGTCGCTAGAAAGAAAAAACTAGAGACAGAGTTTCTAGAGATCACAAGTAAGATAAAAATGTAAAAGTTTCATCATAAATAATTAATAATCATATAATTATACGATAATGTTTAAAAAGCTTAAGGAGAAATGGAAGGTAGATTGGTTACAGTTTATTTTGATTTTTACCACATTTGCATTAGGAGGAAGCCTTTGTGCAAAGGTAGGTAGCTATTTATTAGGTTTGGTCATGACTGAAAAAAATGTCTTATATTGGATCATTTATATTCCTTTTTTAAGCGTTTTGTGGCCTGCTTGTGTACTCCTAGTCAGTATTCCATTTGGACAGTTTAAGTTTTTTATAAACTACTTAAAATCAATGGGTAAAAAACTTGGTATCGTTAAAAACACAGATCAGTAAACCATTAGTTATTTAATTAAAAACAAAATAAATGAATGAACTCATACTTTTAGAATGGAAAAAATTTAAGTCAAATACAGTTTTTAGGGTATTGGCAGCTATGTATCTTTTGCTTGCACCTTTTATTATTTTAATGGGAAGAGACATTGTAGATAAAATGCAACTGCCAATGCTGACGAGTGCTGAGATTTATGAATTTCCCAAGGTGTGGGATTATCAGGGATATATTGGTAATTGGCTTGTTCCTTTTTGTCTTGGATTTTTGACGATTTATATCATAACTTCCGAAGTGGGTAACAAAACAATGCGTCAGAATATCCTCACAGGAATGACTAAAAAGTCGTTTTTTATATCAAAATTATTATCCATTTTGATCATGGCTTCGGCTGCTACTTTTATTTATGCTGTTTCTACTATTACTATTGGTGTTATTAATACAGATGGTATTGATTTAGAACTGGTTATGGATAATAATTTTGCTATCGTTAAGTTTTTTTTACTTTGCCTAGGCTATATGACTTTTGCATTGTTGGTTGCTATTACAATAAGACGTGGTACTTTGGCTATCTTTTTTTATTTTTTTTATTTTATTTTGGAAGCTATATTTCAAGGTATTCATGTTTACTATTACACACATGTGAGTCGTAATTATTGGCCTATTAATAGTATTGAAGATTTGCATCCTTTCCCATTATTGAGATTGCCTGATTTTTTTACGGATAAGGAATGGAATTTTAGTATTTTACTTCCCGATAGCCATGCGGTTTTAATGTCACTAGTTTATATCTCTCTTTTTGTAGCTATATCGTACCGTAGTTTTATGAAAAGAGATATCTAAGGTAGATTTGTTTATCATATTATTCGAATAATGAAACATACCATTAACTGTCGTGGACGACTTTTAGATATTAGTAAGCCTATTGTTATGGGTGTTATCAATGTTAATGAAGATTCGTTTTATGCAGATTCGCGGACTCTGGACGTAGATGTCGTTCTTGAAAAAGCTGCAAAAATGCTTTCTGAAGGAGCTTCAATTCTTGACTTGGGTGCTATGTCTAGTAGGCCTGGAGCTGCTATCATTGATGAAGAGACTGAAATCAATCGTTTGATACCTGTTATTAGTGCTTTAATAAATAAGTTTCCTGATGTGATCATATCTATTGACACGATGCAAAGTACCGTTGCAAAGGCTTGTGTAGACCATGGAGCATTGATCATTAACGATATTTCTGCTGGAAATTATGATGAAAAAATGATGGAGACGGTGGCAGGTTTAAATGTTCCTTATGTCATGATGCATATGCAAGGATTGCCGTCCGATATGCAACTTAATCCTAGTTATGATGATGTTGTGATGGATATTTTAAAATATTTTGTTAAAAAAGTTCATCAGGCAAAGTCTCTTGGCATTAAAGATATTATTTTGGATCCGGGGTTTGGTTTCGGTAAGACCCTAGATCATAATTATGAATTGATGAAGTCCTTAGAGCAGTTTTTGATTTTTGAATATCCTGTTTTGGTAGGTATTTCTAGGAAATCTATGATCAATAAATTGCTAAATATAAAAGCAGCAGACGCACTTAATGGGAGCACTGCATTACACATGTATGCACTTCAGAAAGGCGCAAAGATACTACGAGTTCATGATGTAAATGAAGCTGTAGAATGTATCAAAATCTATCAGAAACTTACCGGAAATTAAATATTGGTTTATTATCTTGCTTAGCCTTCATTGATGTAAATGATTAATGAAGTGTTAAAGCACATTATGTTAAATAAGAAAGTCATAACTTTAACCGTTAATTTGAGTTTATACCTAAGGTTATAATGTATTTGTGGACAAGAATTTAAATACAAATGATGAGCCACTTAAAAAGAAGGGTTTCTTTTTTTGGGTGAAGCGCATATCTATTGGTTTATTATTTTTTATAATAGCCTGTCTACTCCTTTTGCAAACTTCAGTCGTTCAAACTTATCTTTCGTCCAAGATTACAAAATATATTTCAGAAGCTACTAATTTTATAATTACAACTGAGAAAGTCAAGATTAGCCCATTCGATGGTTTGATTTTAGATAAAATTACGATTTCAGACGCACAAAATGATACTTTGTTTAGTGGCGGAGCGATAAATATCTCATTGCGTAAAAATCTATTTTTTTTATTGAATAATGAATTAGATTTATCTTACATCGGCCTTCAAGACATAAATCTCAATGTCATTACCGAATTGAATGAAAATGAATCTAATCTTAGTAAGTTTATAAGCAAGCTTTCTTCTCCTAAAGATCCTTCTTCGCCAAAATCTAAGCTCATCATCCAATTGAAAGAGATAGATTTAGATAATATTACTGTAAAATTGGACGATAAAAATAAAGGTAAATATGATCTGATCCATCTAGAACATGGAAATATTGATATCAATTATCTTGATTGGGTTTGTAATGAGTTTGACATTTATGATATCAGATTGACGGGACCTTCATTTCACACGTATATTTATGAATATGATTGTCGTCCTGAAGTAGCATTGGATGTCAAACAAATAGAAAATAAACCTTCGGAAGTATCAGATCAGAAATATCCAACTGTTATAACTTTACGAAATTTTTCAGTGGACGAAGGTCATTTCGGGAAGACTAATTCCCTATTACCTTTGCTTCAAGTTAATGCGGGAAAATTAGATTTTAATAATTTTTATTTTGAAGACATTACGCTCAGTGTCAAAAATTTAAGATACCATGATGAAGAAGGATTGACGTTAGATCTAAAGCAGCTAAGTGCAAATGATAATACGGGTTTTCCTATTCATGAAATATCATGCGATTCCATCCTAATAAATGCGACAAATGCAACACTTCCTAACTATTCTATCAGCTTGGGTGAAACTTTGATTAAAAATAAATTTAGCTTAAGTTACCTCAGTTTTGATGCCTTCAAGAATTTTACCAATGAGGTCATATTAAATGCTACTTTTGATGAAACGAAAATTTATGTCAGAGATATCGAGCACTTTTTGCCTTCCATCAGTAATTCGAATTTTATAAAAAATAATGAAGATGAATACATTGAAATAAGTGGAAGATATTTTGGAAAGATAGCTAATATTGCTGGTCGAGATGTAGATTTTAAATTTGGTGATAAATTAAGTTTGGCGGGATCTTTTAATACAAGAAATTTATTGGATACTGATAATGCTGTGCTGAACATAAAGCTTGACAGATTTCAGACGAGCATGCGTAAGATTAAAATGCTTTTTCCAAACTTCAATCTACCTGCCAACTTTACAAAGCTTGGTTCTATTAATTTTACAGGAAGGTTTGATGGTTATTTGCAAGATTTTGTGGCATACGGAAAGTTAAATTCAGACCTTGGAATTGCTGAAATGGATATGAGATTAGACATTACCGGAGGTACCAATAAAGCTAATTATTCTGGTGCTTTGAATCTGATAAATTTTAATTTGGGAAGATGGAGTGATAATAGCGATTTTGGGTTAGTTAATTTTAATTCAAAG
Source organism: Saprospiraceae bacterium (assembly GCA_035326365.1). Lineage (GTDB taxonomy): Bacteria > Bacteroidota > Bacteroidia > Chitinophagales > Saprospiraceae > OLB9. The sequence goes on from DAOLFJ010000036.1 coordinate 15,885, forward strand.
GTGGAAGATGGACGAGGACTTACCTTAAATACAGTAAAAGCAGATCTAGCGGCAACTGTTAAATCTTTGATTTTCAAAAAGTATACCTACAAGGATTTTAAGATAGATGGAAAAATTGACAAAAATACCTTTAATGGTGCTTTCCAAATATCTGATCCAAATATAGATTTTGTGTTTGAAGGTGCATTTGAGTATTTAGAAAATCAGGCTTTTTTAAATTTCAAATCAGATGTAAAAAACATAGATTTATTTGCACTTAATTTGGCATCTTCTCCATTAAAGATGAGTGGCAAAATGGACATCAATACTGTAGGCAACAATGTGAACGAGTTTACTGGTGATGTGCAGATAAATGATTTGAAAGTATTCACAAAAGATACCACTTTTGAATTGAAGCAAATTATTGTAGACTCCAAACAAAGTGTAAATAGAAGTAAGGTCTTATCGGTCACAAGTGATCTAGGAAGTATAGTTATTGATGGAGAATATGATATTCCTAATGTAGTCAGATCAGTTAAGAAAGTAATTTTCACGAATTACCCACATATAACTAAAACATGGAAGGAAGATGTGGCCAAGTTTAAAGTAGACCAAAAATTTGATTTTAACATTAACTTATTGGAAAGCCAAAACTTCTTAAGTCTAATAGGGTTGCCAAATAGTAGTTTTAGAAAGGTAAGTCTAAAAGGTAAACTAGATACATATAAAAATGAATTGTCTATTGCTACAACTTCCCCATACATTAAGATCAATAAAGATAGCATCAATAATATCCAAATATTAGTAACATCAAATGCCAAATCAGGTGATATATTAGTTCATATTGACTCTACGTATGCCTTAGGGAGACATTTTAATCCTATTGATTTTCAGACAAATATGAAAGGCGATACGATAGATTTTGCTTTTGATACTGAAAAGTTAATTGACTCACTTGAAAATTTTGATATTCGTGGCAGACTAGTTCCACACCCTAAAGGTTATACCCTTACTTTGGCCGACAATTTGTTGATGATGTTGGGTCGAAAATGGACCATTGATCCCAAAAACAATCTAGTATTTGGCGATAAGTATCTCAATATGGAGAATATGATTTTGTCCGATGGATTTAGAAATATTGAGTTAAATGATATAAGTAGTAATAAGGGATTGAGTCTTGATATTGATAATTTTGATTTAGATTTTATCAATGGTATCATAAAGTATGATAAGATGAATTTTACTGGCTTGTCCAGTATTTCTGCGCGTGTACCTGATGTTTTTTCTGAGCAAAAAGAAATATCTGCTTACATTAATGTACCTGAATTTTTTATTAACAAAAATAAATACGGTGCAGTCTATATAGATGTAAACAAAGCACCAGGCAAACCATTTAAGGCAAATGTTTCGATAGGAGATTTCTTAGCGATCAATGGAACATATGATGAAAAATTAAAGATCATCGACAGTAGAGTTAAACTGCGTGAAGCACCTATGTCATTGATTCAGTATCTTTTAAAAGATGGAATAAGCAATACAAAAGGGTATATAAACGCAGATATCACTTTTGCTGGACCTTTAAAAACGCCAACATTAATAGGCACAGGGACTGTTAATAAAGGGCAGACCAGAATAAATTATACAGGTGCAACGTACTTCTTTGATAATCAAAAATTATTGCTTACTAATACTGAAATAAATCTTGATGGAGCTGAGTTAAAAGATGAAAATGGCAATATAGGTACAGTTAGAGGTGGACTAGTACATGATTTATTTAGAAAATTTGGTGTAAATGCAACCATTTCTGGGAATAATGTCATAGGCCTTAACACCACAAAAAAGGACAATCCTGATTACTACGGGTTTGGTGTCGGACGTTTATCAGCGGAGTTTCAAGGCTCATTTGATCGTATAAATATGAAAATCAGTGCCGTCACAGGACCAGGAACTAAACTCGCCATACCAGTAGATAATTCAAAGGGATCACTTGGACAGAGTTTTATTAAATTTGTAAAAAATGATCAAAATGGCAAGATTACAAATTCAAAACCATTCACAGTCAATGGGATTAATATAGAAATGGACCTTACCTTGACACCCGATGCAGAAGTTAGTTTAATTTTTAATGAAGCCAAAGGTGATATCATCAGAGGGCGCGGCCGTGGTAATTTGAAGATAGACATAACGAGACAAGGTGCATTCGATATTTTTGGTGAATACGAGATAGAACAAGGTGAATATTTATTTACGGTACCAGGGCTCCCAGTAGCAAAGCCATTCGTTGTCGAGCGTGGTGGTATCGTAAGGTGGACAGGCGACCCAGTGAACACTTCTCTCAATATTACTGCAAATTATCGTACTCGGACTTCTATTAAGCCATTTATAGAAGAGTACTTAACGCTGTCATCACCAGAAACACAAAGGCTTGCTGAACAAAGATCTGAAGTAGACTTAAGGTTGATATTGGGTGGCACACTCTTTAAGCCTGAGATCAAATTTGATCTTACCTTCCCAAATCTTACAAGTGATATTTCTTCTTTTGCAGATAGTAAACTACGTTTGTTGCGTACAAATGAACTAGAGTTAAATAGCCAAGTGCTAGGTCTGATAGTTTTTAATTCATTCTTACCATCTAGTCGAGTTTCAGATGTATTCGGTGCGTCAGGATTGCAGTCGGCAGGGATAAATACCTTAAGTGAATTTATTTCTAGCCAATTATCACTAATATTGACCAATTTGATTAACTCTACTCTAGAAGATAATGGACTTATTTCTGGTGTCGACTTTGAAGTAGGTGTCCGTAATAATAATCTTGCATTAGGGTCAGCAGCTACATCAAATTTATTTCCAGATGAAATAGAAGTGAGACTAAAAAATAAGTTCAGGTTTATGGATGAAAGACTTTCATTAAACTTAGGTGGGAACTATGTATTCCAAAACCAAGGTCAAGCTGTAAATCAAGTCTTGCCTGACTTCGCTATAGAATTAGAGCTGACAAATGATAGGAAATTAAAAGTACGACTGTATGGAAAAGGAGATATTGACCCTACGACACTCACGAGTTTGAGACAGAAATACGGACTTGGAGTCGCATATAGAACAGAGTTTGGATCTATGTTAGATTTTGAAAAAAAGATGAAGACCAAAATTGGTGATTTGATAGAAAAATAAAAAAAACTACCATTCTTTAAAATACGCTAAGTAATGAAGTCTGTTTAACAAATTATTGTGATTTAATTTTATAATTCTATGTGACTTCCGAGATTTATTTGGTCTTATATATGTTGTAATAGTTTCCTATTCTAACAGCAAAACGAAAATCTTTATTCATTTTTTAAACGCAAGTAAATTATGTCAATCAACTTATTAGATTTAGCAAAAGAACAAATCACAAGCTCTTTGGCTACACAAGCAAGTAGTTTTTTGGGAGAATCAGAATCATCAGTAACATCAGCACTTAATAGTATGTTACCAACTATTTTAGGTTCATTAGTCCAAAAAACTTCCACACCTAATGGTGCTCAAGATGTCATGAATCTCATCGATGGCATTGATCTAAAAAGTCTCGGAAATATAACAGGAATATTCAGTGAAGGATCTAGCAGTGTAAATAATTTATTAACTATAGGCGGTAACATTTCTAAATTTCTTTTCGGCGACAAAGAAGGTACAATTGTAGATGCGCTATCTGATTTGGGTGGATTAAAAAGTGGGTCTACTGCTACACTTATCAAAATGGCAGCTCCGTTATTATTGAGTATGGTAGGTAATCAAGTCAAAGGAAAAGGCATATCTTTTCTTACTAGTTTGATGGGTAGCCAGTCGAGTTTTCTTAAAAATTTGATACCTGCTGGTGTTAGTAATTTGATAGGATTTGCTGGTTTAGACGGTAATATAAATCCACCAATGACTACTCCTATAAATCCAACATTAACTTCTAATGGTGAAAGCAGCTGGCTGAAATGGTTGTTGCCGGCATTATTGGCGTTGTCAGTTTTATATTATTTAGGAACAAAAGGATGTGCTAAAAAAGTATCTGAGTCATCTGGCGAATTAATTACGGCTATCGATTCTTCAGCTTTAAAAGCAACTGATGCTATGGGTTCTGCAATAGATTCTATGGGTGCCGCTGTAGGTAAATTGTTTTCCTACAAATTACCATCAGGATTTGAATTAGCCAATGCTAGCGAAGGTGGTATCGAAAACAATTTGATCACTTTTATTGAAGATGCCAATAGAGTTGTAGATAAGGAAACTTGGTTTGACTTTGATCACTTATTATTTGATACTGGTAAAGCGACTTTGCAACCTGAAAGTCAAGTCCAATTACTAAATGTATCAGAAATTCTTAAAGCATTCCCTAAAGTAAATTTAAAAATTGGTGGCTATACAGATAATCAAGGTGATCCTAAAGCTAACTTAAGATTAAGTGTTGATAGAGCTCATAATGTAAAAAATGAACTAATAAAACTTGGAATCGATGCCAAAAGATTAGAAGCAGATGGGTACGGTGATAAGCACCCAATCGGGGACAATGCTACAGAAGAAGGTCGTCAAAAAAATAGAAGAATTTCTGTAAGAGTGACTCAAAAATAGACTAATCATTTAAAATAAGATACATTATAAAAATATTTAATATAACGGATAAACAAAATTTTATTTTTTTTTAGTGAAAATATTTGTCTTTTACAAAAGTATTAATACCTTTGCAGTCCGTTGTTGAGAATTAAAGATCAACAGAATTGAGCCCAGTTTTGCACCAAACTGGGCTTTTTTATTTGTTTCAAGTTGAATCAAAAAATAAACTAATGCATATAGTATTGGTTATTAATTAGAAGGTGTTTGTTTTTATTTAGTGTTTTGTTTTTATAAAAGATCCATAGGTGTATTTAAGATAAAAACTGATGTTGTTTTATCTTTCTGAATAGCAAATTTCTTACAAATTTTTAATCACTTTGACTTACTTTGTTCATTTTCACAGCTTGAAATTTTGCCGTATTTAAATTTTATATATTTCATCACAAACTACTAAGCTAAGAATGTTACTTTTGCAATATTAAATTAAAACATTTGAAGGCCGTCCTGATTACACCACCATTTACACAGCTGAATACACCTTATCCAGCTACATCGTATATCAAGGGTTTTTTGAATACGCTACAGATTGATGTTTTTCAATGTGATTTAGGATTAGAAGTTATTTTGGAAGTATTCTGCAAAAGTGGTTTAGAAGATATTTTTCAGATCATTGAAGACGGCGAAATTGAGTTGTCTGATGTAGCATATAGGGTCTTTACTCAGAGATATAAATATATCAAAACGATTGATGCGGTAATTCATTTTCTTCAAAATAAAAATCAAACCCTTGCCCTGACCATTTGTGCAGGTGGGTATCTTCCCGAAGGGTCCCGATTTGCTCAAGTAGAACAATTAGATTGGGCTTTCGGCACTATGGGAACACATGACAAAGCCCGTCATTTAGCTACCTTATATCTAGAGGACCTTGGCGATTTGATCACAGAAGCCATTGATTCCCATTTTGGGTTTAGTCGCTATGCAGAGCGATTAGGAAGGACAGCGACTCATTTTGATGACATGTACAAGGCTTTGCAAAGTGAAAACTCATATATTTCTAATGTAATGCTTCAGATTTTGGGTGGTCATCTTACTTCGCAAACGCCTGATGTAGTATGTATTACAGCGCCTTTTCCAGGCAATGTTTTTGGCGCTTTCAAATGTGGTCAATATATTAAAGCCAATTTTCCAAATACGAAAGTGGTATTTGGTGGCGGATATGCCAATACAGAGTTGAGAAGTGTATATGATGAACGCGTCTTTGAGTTTGTAGATTTCATCACCCTAGATGATGGAGAAGCTCCGATCCAGCATTTATTAGAATATTTACAAGGTAAAAGAGAGAAATCACTACTCAAAAGGACTTTTTGTTTATCAGGTGGCGTAGTCACTTATATCAATGGTTCTACGGAGTTTGATATTCCACAGAAAGAAGTAGGCACACCAGATTATAGTGATCTTTTACTCGATAAATACCTTTCGGTCATTGAGATTGTCAATCCTATGCATAGACTATGGAGTGATGGTAGATGGAATAAATTGACGCTAGCACATGGTTGTTATTGGGGGAAATGTTCATTTTGTGATGTCACTTTAGATTATATAAAACGATATGAACCAGTCAGTGCAGCAATGTTGTGTGACAGGATAGAAGAAATTATAAACCAAACTGGACAGAATGGTTTTCATTTTGTAGATGAAGCTGCGCCGCCTGCACTTATGAGAGATTTGGCTATAGAGATCGTCAGGCGAGAATTGACTGTCGTTTGGTGGACCAATATCAGATTTGAAAAGAGTTTTACGCCAGATTTATGCAGACTATTGAGACGATCAGGATGTATTGCTGTCTCAGGCGGACTAGAAGTTGCTTCAGATAGATTGCTCGATAAAATGAAAAAGGGTGTGACTGTTGCTCAGGTAGCAAGAGTTTCTAAGGCATTTACGGAGTCAGGAATCATGGTACACGCTTATTTGATGTATGGATTTCCTACACAAACAGCACAAGAGACGATAAATAGTCTTGAGATGGTACGCCAAATGTTTGAATCAGGTGTCATTCAGTCGGGATTTTGGCATCAGTTTGCCATGACGGCACATAGTCCTGTTGGGTTAGATCCTGCTGCTTTTGGTGTAGTTCAGACTGGTCCTGCATTTGGAGGTTTTGCAGAAAATGACTATTTTCATGAAGATGTTGAAGGCGCTGACCATGAGCTTTTTTCTGATGGACTCAAAGTTTCGATTTTTAACTACATGCAAGGGGTAGGATTTGATGAGGCACTAGATGTTTGGTTTGATTTTGATGTACCGCAAACGACTATTGATGCAGATTTTATTGAAAATGCTTTATTAGATGAGCTGGTTCAGCCTTTGCGTCCGCACGATCAGTTGGTTTGGATAGGTGGAGAGCCTGTAGAAATGATCGTAACACCTGTCAAAAAGTCAAAAAAAGGTGAAGCTTCAGTTCAGTATGCAGAGATTATAGTTTCGGATGTTTTAGAAAATTATGCACTCTTTTTTAATCAAGCTGTAGCTGAATGGGTGATAAGTTTGCTCGAGAATGCTAGTCCCGAAAGTGGACTAAAATTCACTGTCCAACAAATGAGAGATAGCTTTACGGAAGCAGATTTAGGTGATGTAGGAGGTTTTGAGTCTTCTGAAGGTTTTGAAAGGTTGAGAGAGAAAGGATTACTTGTGTTGTAAGTTGATTTGTGTGGAATTACAAACCCACATTCCTCCTAAAAGCACATCCCAATTCCATAAAGGAATCTGTCTTCGATATGCCAGGGATATTGTCTATTTGGTCATAAAGAATCCTTCTCATATGTTCGTGGTTTTTTGCAATAATTCTGATGAACAAGGTAAACGAACCCGTGATATAATAACATTCAGTCACTTCAGGTATGGCTTTTAGCGCTTCAATGATACGCTCAGAGTTGTGGTCTTTGTCCAATGTCAGCCCAGTAAATGATGCCCAATCGTAACCCATTTTTTTCTCATCTAGTATAGGTTTGATACCTTTTAGAATGCCGTGTTCTATGAGTTTATGGACTCTCTGATGAACCATGGTATTTGAAATACCTATTTCTTGTGCTATTGCAGAAAATGCCATTCGTCCATCTTCTTCTAGGAATTTTAGGATTTGGACGTCATATTGATCCAAGGTTTGATTTATGAATTCTTCAGACATGTGTAAAATATAATTAATTGTACTGTTAAAAAGATAAATATGACGCAAATGTTATAAAAAATAAGTCAAATTTAATATTATTTGGAAATTTTCTGATATCTTTGCGGAATATTCATTAAATAAAAGTCCAAATATATCAAATCATGTCTACACAAACATCTTTGGTTTCCGAAAAAGCACAAATCCTAATTGACAAAGAAGATAAATACGGTGCACACAATTATCACCCACTGCCGGTGGTTTTGGAGCGAGGCGAAGGGATTTTTGTTTGGGATGTAGATGGTAAACGATATTTTGATTTTCTATCTTCCTATTCGGCTGTTAATCAAGGACATTGTCATCCAAGAATCATCAATGCACTGAAAACACAAGCTGAAAAACTAACCCTGACTTCTAGGGCTTTTCACAACAATTTACTCGGTGAAGCAGAAGAATTCATGGCCAAACTCTTTGGTTTTGACAAAGTACTCATGATGAACTCAGGTGTAGAAGCGGTAGAAACTGCCATGAAACTCACTAGAAAATGGGCGTATACTGTCAAAGGAATTGAAACTGACAAAGCTAAAATATTATTTGCCAAAGGTAATTTCCATGGTAGAACACTGTCTGTCATTTCTGCATCCAATGACCCATCGTCACGGGTTGGCTTTGGTCCATTCATCGGAGGAGTAGGCTCTATACAGTACAATGATCTGAATGCACTGAAAGAAGCTTTAGAAAATGATCCGAATATTGCAGGATTCATTGTGGAGCCTATCCAAGGAGAAGCAGGTGTAGTAGTGCCTGATGCAGGATATTTAGCAGGAGTAGCTGCTTTGTGCAAAGAGTACAATGTATTATTTGTTGCTGACGAAATTCAAACAGGTATCGCACGTACTGGACGAATGTTGGCCACTTGCGGTGATTGTAATTGTGCTAATACTAATAGATGTGAACAAAAAACCGAAATTAAACCTGATATCCTTATCCTAGGAAAAGCACTTTCTGGTGGCGTATTTCCAGTCTCAGCAGTATTGGCAAATGACCACATCATGTTGACCATAAAACCGGGCGAACATGGATCTACATTTGGAGGCAATCCTTTGGCATGCGCTGTAGCCATAGAAGCTTTAAAAGTTGTC
>DAOLFJ010000358.1:0-4536 GCA_035326365.1 Saprospiraceae bacterium
AGGCAATCCATCTGGTATCGGTGCTTCTGCTAGAGTAAGTATCAGAGGCGAGCGTTCGCTGAACATCAATAACAACCAACCACTTTTTATCGTAGATGGCGTGCCTATTACCAATCAATTTAATGGTTCATCTGGACGTAGCTTCCAAGAAGCTGATTATGGTAATGGTGCAGGTTTTGTAAATCCTGATGACATCGAGACCATGACCGTGCTTAAAGGCGCAAGTGCTACCGCATTGTACGGGTCAAGAGCTGCCAATGGTGCCATCGTAATCAAAACTAAAACAGGTGGTAGAAATAAAGGCTTAGGTATATCCATAAATTCTACGATTGCATTCGAAAATGCCCTGCGACTTCCTGAATATCAGAATGTGTACGGTCAAGGTCTGAATGGTGAGTTCAACTTTGTAGATGGTAATGGTGGTGGACTACGTGATGGTGTGGATGAGAGTTGGGGACCGAAAATGGATGGTCAACTCCTAGCTCAATACGACTCCCCTACAAGCAATGGTTTTAGGGCAGGTGATGTAGGTAATTTGTATTCTGTAATTGGTCCTGTATCCCTTGCTGCTCAGTTGCAACAAAGAGGTACAATCAATGCAACACCTTTTAGTGCTCAACCAGATAACATCAAAGATTTCTTCCAGACAGGACATGCATACACCAATAATATTGCATTCTCTGGTAGCAATGATAAATCAGATTTTAGAGTATCTTTTACCTCATTAAATCAGACGGGTATTGTACCGAATACAGACCTAAATAGATACACGACAGCACTCAATGGTGGCTACAATCTTACTGACAAATTTAAGGTAAGAATGAATGTCAATATCATGAACAATAAAAGTGGCAATAGACCTAATTTGAGTTATGGTACAGAAAATATAATGTACTTGTTCAACTGTTGGTTTCCTCGTAATACAAGTATAGAATCTTCAAAAAATTACTGGCAAGCTGGTAGAGAAGGTATCAATCAATTCGGATTTAACTACAATTACCATGACAATCCATACTTTAATGTTTATGAAAACACCAATAGTCAAGACCTTAATCGTGTTTTCGGAAACCTATCTTTAAATTATCAATTCACACCTGCACTTAGCTTGATGCTTAGAAGTGGTACGGATATCAATAATGAATTCAGAGCAAGAAAAAGAGCTTATAGTACACAGAGATTCAAATTAGGCAGTTACCGTGAAGAAAAAATATTCTCTGAAGAAAGAAATACTGACTTCTTATTGGCTTATGCCCCACAGAGTAATACGGATTTCTCCTACTCAGTATCTTTGGGTGGTAATAGATTAGACCAAAGATTCAACCTATCTGACGTCAGCGCACCTGAACTAGCTGTCCCTGGCATCTACTCGTTGAATAATAGTAAAGTAGCTATTCAGTCTTATGCTTTTAATTCTCAAAAAAGAATCAATAGTTTGTATGCATTCAGTAATCTTGGATACAAAGACTATTTATTCCTTGATTTATCTTTGAGAAATGACTGGTCTAGTACCTTACCTACAGACAATAATAGCTACCTATACTACAGTGCGAGTTCAAGTTTAGTGTTTTCAGAATTATTGAATCTAGACAACAAATCGCTTTCTTTTGGTAAATTGAGAGTTGGATATGCTCAAGTAGGAAATGATACAAATCCTTATCAATTATTAGCTACCTACAATGCACAAACTGCTGCCAATGGCCTGCCCGCTTTCGAAGAGTCATCAGCGCTTCCAAATGCGGATCTAAAACCAGAAATCAGTTCTTCTTTTGAAATAGGTACAGAATTGAAATTCTTCTTGAATAGAGTAGGCCTAGATTTGACTTATTATAATTCCAATAGCCGAAACCAAATCCTTCCTATCCAATTGAGTAATACTACGGGTTATTCATCAAGAGTAATCAATGCAGGTCTTATTCAAAACAGTGGTGTAGAAGCAGTCCTTCACCTTACACCATTCAAAAACCCTACAGGCTTTACTTGGGATATTGATGTCAATTGGTCTACAAATAGAAGTACGGTAAAAGAACTTTATACCGATCCAGAATCTGGTCAAGAAATAACTAGTTATGTCATGGCCGACAGATATATCACGGTGGAAGCTCGCGTAGGCGAAAGAATGGGAGATATGTATGGCATCGGGTTTGAAAGAGTATCTTCAGATCCAAATGATAAATACTACGACGCTTCAGGCCAATATGTGGGCCAAATAGTTTACTCATCCAATGGTAAACCTGTCGCAACCACAGAAAGAATAAAACTAGGCAATTACAATCCAGACTGGATGGCAGGTGTTAGAAATACTTTCAGCTACAAAGGCATAGGATTGAGTGTTTTATTTGATACAAGACAAGGTGGAGAAATCTATTCACACACACAGACCGTAGGTAGAGAAGGTGGTATCATCGTCGAGACACTCGAAGGTAGAGAAAATGGTTATGACCTTAGTTTAGAAGGCAATGGTGTGATAGGTGATGGTGTAGTACAGGGTGCTGACGGTTCATTTGCACCGAATACCACCAAACTTTCTGCTAGAGAATGGCATACTAGTTATACTTTAGGTAGAAGATTGGTAGAAGGTGTGATCTACGATGCTAGTTTTACAAAATTGAGAGAAGTACAACTTTCTTACACCATTCCAAACAAAGTACTAGGCAAATCTGGCGTACGTGATATCACCCTTTCTGTAGTAGGTAGAAACTTGATGTTATGGTCTAAAGTTCCTCACGTAGATCCTGAAACGGCTTCTACATCAGGTGGCACCATCATACCAGGTGTAGAGTCTGTAGCGATACCTTCTACTAGAAGCTTTGGTGTGAATGTAGGTTTGAAATTTTAATAATCAACAAATTAATTTTAAGAGATGAACAAATTAAATATATTTTTGGTAGCCTTGATCTTGAGTATGGTGACCATATCTTGTACCAAGGATTTTGAAGAAATTAATACCAATAACAACGCACCAGAAAAGGTGACACCACAGCTACTACTACCTGATATCCAAAGAGATATGATCAACCAAGTTTTGGGCGAAAGCTGGGGAATAGGCAATATCGTCATTCAGCACACGGCAAAAAACCAGTTTGTAAATGAAGACAGATACTTATGGGGAGAAATCAATGGTATCTGGAATACTACGTACAACAAACTTAGAGACATCCAAAACATCATCATATCGGCTGAAGAAACCAATGATGCTGGGACCAAAGCAGTAGCACTTGTGATGCGGGCATGGATGTATTCGCTTATCACAGATGCTTATGGAGACATTCCTTACAGTGAAGCTATCAAGGCAAAAGACGGTATTTTTTATGCTAAATATGACAGTCAAGAAGCTGTTTATGCAGGTATTTTAGCTGACCTAAAAGAAGCCAATCAATTGTTAGGAAGTACTTCAGGAGTAGTAGGTGGTGACTTGATCTACGGTGGTAATCTTAGCAAATGGAGAAAACTGGCTAATGCACTCAGAGTAAGATATTTAATCCGTATTTCTAATAAAAAATCTCCTGCAGCAGAATTGACAGAAATCATCAACAATGCATCTGCCAATCCATTATTCGTTGGTAATGAAGATAATGCAACTTATACATATAGAGCCACTGCTCCAGATCAGTTTCCACAGTTCTCAGCAAGGAGTGGTTCGTTTAATGAATACAGAGCGAGCAAATTTATGTTGGACACATTGGTGTCTTTATCTGACCCTAGATTGACGATTTTCTACAGAGCTACCCCGAAAACCGAAGGTACAGCTAATCCAGTATTTATAGGATTACCTAATGGTTTAAATGATGTAGATGCCTTAACATATGCAGGTGGACCTGAAAACCACTCTAGGATTAGCGATATCTTTTATGAAAATGCAATAACTTCTCAAGGATTGAGTATCGCTAAAGGTGTGATCATGACCTATGCAGAATTACAATTTTTACTAGCAGAAGCTGTTACAAAAGGATGGATCACAGGTGAAGCAAGCACCTATTACCAAGCAGGTATTAATGCATCATTCGGATTTTATGGTTTGACAACACCAAGCAACTATATGGATAAATCAGAAGTAAAACTCACAGCAAATGCAGATGATAACCTGAAGAAAATAGGATTCCAAAAGTGGATATCATTTTTCTATCAAGGTATGGAAGCATGGTTTGACTGGAGAAGAACTAAAATTCCAGCTTTAAAACCTGCTATTTCTAATCAAAATAATGGTAAAATACCAGTACGTTTTATCTATCCGATCATCGAGCAAGGCCTGAATGGTCCGAATAGACTAGAAGCAGTAAGCAGACAAGGAGGAGATGATATCAATACCTTAATGTGGCATTTGAAATAATTTAATAAGATCAAACTTTTTCGTTTTCTATTTAGTAATATAAGCATACTTTTAATTGTTAATGTGGCTTTTAATGATTGGGCCCTCACGATGGTGGGGGCTTTTTTTATTGTACATATATAATACAAACTTTCAATAATCAATAGTATTTCATTTTTTAGAGTATGTTTAAAAATTTTCTTAGTTGCTAATCAATAGGTTATGGTTCT
>DAOLFJ010000037.1:0-24297 GCA_035326365.1 Saprospiraceae bacterium
ATTTTTGATAGTGTAAGTAAGCCCATATCGATTTACCGTTGTAAGCACTTTCAAATAATTAAATTAGCATTAAAAAAAAGGGAGCAAATCTAATTTGTTCCCTTTTTTCGTTTTATACTTTCTTAAACATTAAACTCAAATAGTTATTAGACTTCGTCAAGAAAGTCAAAAGGCCAATAAAATAAAAGCTTTTGGTGAAGAAGTATAGTATAAACTTTATAGACGAATCAAATACAACGTAAAGGTTTGATTTTAAAGCATTTTGGTTTGTAATTGGTTCTTTATTGACTTATTTGGTTTGAACTTCTACTATTCTTTCACCTTAACGTGTGCCGCTTGAATCACATCTCTCACTCCAACATCACTTTTGCTTACCATAACGACAACTTCCATTTTTTCTGGATTAAACAAACCGTCCTTCACAGGCAATGTATAAGTTGGAAATTGCTTTTTAATGATGCTATTAGCTGTCAGATTAGATCCAAAACTGTCACCAGTGGCATTTGTCAACATATCCATCAGAACGTGTTTGTGTTCATAGTCTTCTATATATTCCGATCCATTGGATTGTGCGTCGATAATATCAGATTCTGTTAAATAAACACTGATATTATAATTACCAGCTAAATCGACTAAAGGAATTACTGACACATCAAGGTCAATCGTTCTTTTATTCTCATCATAATCAACAGCCAAAAGTATATTCATTTGGTTTGGCTTTTGGAGTTCTCTTTCTACTTCCGCAAGCCACAGGTCAGGACTACTGATGGCATAAGGTTCCTGAGGATCTTCAGTTAGTATTCTATTTGTCGTAGCAGCAGGTTTTCCATACCATGGCTCCAACCATTTTTCTAAATCTTTAGCTTTTTGATTTCTAAAATCATATTTACTTTTATCTTTAATTGGCTGAGCTAAAAAGTTACCGTGTACTCCGATTACAGCTACTTTGTCAGGGTATTTATTTAATATAAATTCTATGGCCGCACTTCCTTTTGGACAGTTCGGACAGCTAGCACCAGTAAGCTCTTCTATTAGTACGACACGACCTGATTCCGGGATAATTGGATCTTCTATATTAAGCATTATTTCATTACATGAAAAAATGGTGATAACTGTGATCGCAAACACGATTATTTTATTGATTTGTCTCATATGTTTATATTTTTATACTATATTAAAATGTTGTACTCATATTAAATCGGATTCCGCTAAACGCTGGTTCTAGACGACAGATACCACCACTACACACGATACCTTCTACTTGTTTTACATAACGCAAGCTATATCTTTGTGCATCATGTAAAAATACAAGACCAAAAGTAGGGTATAGGGTTTTTTCTTTATCACCTTTAGAATTCGCTTTTTTGGGATCAATATTGTACATAACTGATCCTTCAAATATCCATCTAGGTGCAATACTAAATTCTGCTAATCCAAACAACCAACTACCAAAATCTTGTTCAGTTTTCATATACTGAAACTCTGCGCGTAAAGCTTTTGCTGGCGTAAACTTGTATAAAAAGTCCACGTATGGGGTAATTGTTTTAACTAGCGGTACTTCAGATTTCATTTCATACCTTTCTTGGTTATACGTTAAAAACTGAATTCCAGATGTCAATTGCCATTTTCTTTTGTGTTTATAAATTACCTCTGTAAATAACTCTTGAAATAAACGCTCACCTTCTAAGGTTTTAATGTCCGAATAATTCACTCCAGCGCTCAAAGATTTACTAAATTTATATTTTACATCCATGACATAAGCCATTTCAGATATATCTTGAGCAGCAGGACTATATCGAGCTGTAAGTCTGTAGGTGTTTTGTCTATTAAGTGGTACTAAATAATTAACCAATCCCCTGATCAATTGTAAATTTGGATCTATCCTAAAGTTGAAGCTCTCAGTTCTTTTTACTTCACCTGTCACACCCAGCTTACCTGATGCGTATGACAGACTTGCATAAAGTACAGAACCTGGTTTTTGCTCTAATTTGCCTAAGCTACTACCTACAAGTTCTGTTTTTTCAGCAAAAGCATTGTAATATATATCATTAGACTTGAGCGCTACTTCCGTAAATAATGATATCGACTTGTAGCTCAAAGTATTATAAAAGGTTCCTGAGTATGCATTGTGATTTGGTTTGAATCTATCTTCAGTCTGATATGTTCTGAGTGAGTTCACTACACCTTCCATATTTTCATCTGAGATCGTCCTATTTACAAAGCCAAATCCTGGTGCTAAGGTGAGTGGACTTTCTTCACCAAAACTCAAAAAACCTTCTAATCTTAGGCCTTTCAGATTTCCTGTATAAGTCTCAAAAGCATTTTTTTGCCTTCCTGCAAATGCCATAACATTCCATGATTTGCCAAGGTCATACTTACCACTGACACCATATAATGCATTGTCTATAAAAAGTGGTCGTGTCTCAAAAGCCCTAAAAATGAGTCCTGAACCAATCTGATCATATAGATATCCGACACTTAATTCTAGTTTGTTTAATGTTTTTTTTGCATACCATCTTCCTATACCTATTCCTGTGAAGGAACCTGTAGGATTACGAAGATTGGAGTTGTTAAACATATCAAATCGTGCGCCTATGGTGAGTCCATCTATGGTATAATTTAGATTAAGCCATGCTTCGCCACCAAAAAATTGATGGTCATATTGAGGCGTATTGATCGCATTGATAGACGAGTCGCGAATAAAAACATTAGCATTGGTTTCAAAAGCACCTGAAAAAACGCCCTTACTTTGTTTCTCTTGGGCGATGACAATGCCTTGAATAAATAGTAATATAAATAAAATTTTAAAACTGTGTTGCATTGGTTATAACTTCGATTGGTTCTATTTTTTAATAAAGATATTCTACAATGAAATTGCTAAATATCTAACTTTCATTATTTAAATCGGATGCAAGATAAAAAATATTATAAAAAGGCTTAAGAATATTATACAAAATGATTTTCAAAAGACATTTGATTCAATTTTGGTTAAATTATAGTTAAGTATTTATGGATTATTCATTATCATTGTGACTTTTATTTAACTTAGCCATCTAAATTAAAAAAGTAGCATGAATCTCTTTAAATCTTTAAGTGTTTTTGTTGTTTTGGTAATATCTTTTGCCTTTACAAATAATGTGAATAATCCTTTTCCTTCTATCAATATTAAAACCATAGACGGTAAAACGGTCAATACAAGTGATTATACATCCAAAGGAAAAATTACAGTCGTAAGCTTTTGGGCGACTTGGTGTACACCTTGCAAAAGAGAACTAGACGCTATCAATGAAGTATATGCTGATTGGGTAGAGAAATATGATATACAATTGCTTGCTATTACTATTGATGATGCGAGAGGACTGACTAAAGTTCCTGCTACCATTCAATCTAAAGGTTGGGAGTTTACAGTCCTTGCAGATAGCAAACAAGAATTGCAACAAGCACTCAATTTTCAGACCATACCTCAGACCTTTTTATTAGATCAAAAAGGAGAAATCGTTTATGCGCACAATGGTTACAGCCCTGGTGATGAAATCAAGTTGGAAGAAAAGATTGCAGCGCTTAAAAAGTAATTCAAACGATATATCCACTTTAAAAATCTCAACATAAATCTGATGATAAATAATATAAAATGGGCAATCATTATTTTGATATTGCCTTTTATATCTTGTAAAAATAGTTCTTCAAACGCAGATAACACAGCTTCTGATGACAAAACAGCTGTTCTTAAAGAAGCACTCACTATCCAAGATGATGCCATTCATATTGGTATAGAAGTAGATAGTCTGTTGGCAGCAAAATTTGCACAAGGTGCTGTAGCTCAGAATATTGACTCTTTAAGGATGATCCTAAAAGAAGTGGACGATTGGAAGTACAACATGGTTAAAATACCTGGGATGGAGCACGATCATTCTGGACACGATCACGCTGGACATGACCACGATCATGATCATGAAGGATCAGATGCTGCTGTTAACCTCACTCCTGCAGAAATCAAAAAGGTACAGGAAGAGTGGAAGGCAGCTATAGAAGCTATCCACGAGAAATTGAAGTAGAATTCATTGGTTTCGGGCTTTTTACAAAGTCAATACTCAATTTTTTATTTAGTAAAGAATTGGTAATCAATATGTTTTAAATAATATTTGGTTAAATTAGTTGTACTTGTATTTCAAGTCTTTTTTTATGATTTAACGTAAGTTCAATATCTTTTTTACAATATTTTCTAGACATAATATATTTTTTGTACATTTGACTGTTTTTTATGTTATAACCAACTTCAAATGGGTAGATTAGTTAGAATAGTCATTTACGCTTTAATTATCCTGATACTATACTTTTGGGTGTCTGCTATAATGAATGCCTATTATAAAAATAAAGAACAAAAGATAGTAGAACAAATCACTACTGATACGATTCCACCTGTAGATACATCCATGCAATATACGGAAAGTGGTGATGAAGTTGCAGACGGTACCATGATTTCAAATGAAGATATTGTAGATGGTAAAATCGATTACAACGATGTGGACTCCAAGGTGGAAGAAATGGTGGAAAAGAAAAAATCTAGTCCCCCACCTGCAAAACAGGATGTCAATCCTTCATCAACCGCAAAACCAGCTCTAAAACCACAATCACCAAAAATAGAAGCCACAAAAGAAATTCCAAAAAGTCCATCTAGCACAGCAAAAGGATTAGCAGGAGACGGTGGGAAATATATGGTAATGGCAGGTAGTTATTTACTTAAAGAAAATGCACAGAAAATGGTCACAAAACTTAAAGCAATGGGCTATTCTCAATCAAGTGTAGTAGTCTTTTCTGCCTCACAATACCATTCTGTTATAGCTGCTAGATACTCTTCTGAAACACAAGCAAGAACCACTGCTACTGACCTGAAGCAAAAAGGTATCGACAGTTTTGTCAAGGTAAAATAACAGATTGAATATGTGTGGAAGGTCATCACTTACCAAAGTAGAAAAAGAGATTGAAGCACGTTTTAAAGCAACTTTTTATTCTGACGAGTTAGCCAGATATAATCCACTTCCCAATTTTAATGTCGCGCCTACACACATGCATCCTGTCATTACTTCTGACGATACCACACACATCCATTTGTATCGTTGGGGTTTGATTCCTTTTTGGGCAAAAGACGTAAACATAGAATCAAAACTAATAAATGCCAGGGCAGAAACCCTTCAAGACAAAGCAGCTTTTCGTCAAAGTCTAGCCACCAAAAGATGTATTGTCCCACTTGATGGTTTTTATGAATGGAAGACGAATGGAAAACAAAAAACACCCTACAGAATTATAGCAAAAGACCAAGATATATTTTCTGTGGCAGGTTTGTGGGATTCGTGGCAGAATACAAACGGTGACACCATTCACAGTTTTACCATCATCACCATTGCACCTAATGCGCTCATGAAAGAAATCCATGATAGAATGCCCGCCATGTTACTTAAGGAAAATGAAAACTTATGGTTGGACAATGAGATAAAAGCAAAAGATGCACTACAATTACTGCTACCATATCCATCAGACCAAATGGAAGCTTACACCGTTTCAGATAAAGTAAATAGCGTGAAAGCCAACGACAAATCTCTCATAGAAAGAGTCATCCATAAACCCACCATCATCCAAACTTCCTTATTCGATTAAATATCGAATTTGAACCCATTATCCATTATTCATCACTCATCATTTGCCTCTTCTCACTCAAAAAACAACCACCTTCTTATAGACAAGCTTACCACCCATCTTTATCTTAATATAGTAGGTTCCCGCAGGATGCGATATAAGATCTACTTCGTCACTTAGTGTATTTTTTTCAAACACCAGTTTCCCAACTTGATTAAAAATCTGAATGCCAGCATTACTCGCCCTTTGGTCTTCTATATGAATTGAAAATTTGCCTGTATTTGGATTTGGAATGATCTTTATGTCATTGCTAAAGTCTGTAGGATCAGTAGACGAACAAATATCTATGTATAGTGATTGTTGTGTAATTGCCATACAATTATTTTCATCTGTATAGGTATAAGTAATTTCTTGTATACCAGGTATAATCATTTCTGATGACAGAATCCCATTAACAATGTTTTCACCTGTATAAATTCCACCTTCAGGTTTACCACCACTTAGATTTATTGGCAATTCAGAAAGACAGATTGTGTCTTTTTCAAGATTAATACTGACTAGTGGTAATGGATTGACAGCTACTTTTATCGTATCAGATCCTATCAAACAACCTTCTTCGTCTGTACTTATGACACTGTATTCGCCCGATTCATAGACAATGATTTCTTGTGTAGTTGATCCATTACTCCATTGGTAGACAGATGATTGTGAAGTGGAAAGTATTACAGAATCACCAATGCAAAATGTATTAGAACCATTACTTATGATTTGGTTTGTTGACTTGGGCACAATGGTCCATATTTGTGTATAGGTAGTATTATGAGATTCATCTCTAAGTAGTAGGGTAGTGTCTTGGACAATAGCCTTCAAAGTATTTTCATTACCTGAAAGTTGGTTTTCCAATATTACTACAGAGTCTAAATTGGTACCAATTGGTGTGCCATTAAGCTCCCACACTACTTTTAGTGTGTTGGGATTAGGTTTTATGAGTGACAGATGAAATGTCTTTTGGTCACAAATTTCTGATTGGCTCGTTCTAGGATAAAAGTCCATAATAGTTGATCCCACTAAGTTTTGAATTCGTTTTACAGTAGACTCTGAACAAACTGCACAAAATTCTCTGCCCAAAAATCGCATTTTACAGTCGTTGTGTGGTCTATACCAACTAGCAGATTGACCACCACAACAATGTTGATGAATGCCTACATTTTTAAAACCCATCCAATTTTTCCATTTCACTTTTATAGGGTCAGTTTCTTTGGTCATGTTTGTCCGTTCAGATGCGTAGACATCACCAGCGTAATACTCATCTGCCAAAAAAGCAAATGAATGTCCTAGTTCATGTACCGCCACTTCAAAACTTGATGGTCCATTGGTAGCTGTGGCAAATGCTCCACCAGACCCTCCATAATAAGGAGAATTGCCTAGTATAACTACTTGATCGTAATTCGGAAAATTGCTTGCAAGCACGTTAGCAATATTACCATTTTTAGTGGGTACGACCAGTCTATGGATATTAGCATAGTCAAAAGTCACACCGAGATAGGTATTCGGATTAGATACGGGTACATTAGCTGACGAGCAATCGCTTGCTGTATTTGGATGCTTTACACCCGACTCTTCTGAGATAACTTCTATTGCAAAAACATTAAAATATTCTTTATAATTTGACCATGGTGCTTGGCTAAAAAGGTATGTGGTCATCTCTGTTGCATTTAAGAGAAATTTTGCCTGTTCTGCTGCCGTATATCCATCTCCCATCACTACAATATTTATAAACTTATCCTTGCTACCTTGATATTGGATAGTATCTACTTTAAAAACTTGCGCTTTTATAAATTGACTTGTTAATAATAAAAAACAAATGACAATTGCTCTATAAAATATCATGATTTAGATTTTAAAGGTGATTAGTTCTATGGGTTTAGCCCCATTGATTGTTTCTTCTATTTTTATATACTTGCTTTCTGCATTCAATGGCAACCTCATGAAAAATTCATCTTTAGTCAAAATAACTGTTTGTATAGCAAGACCATCTTGCTCATGACTATGTTCCATTTTTTTGAATAATGGATGGTCAAGATAATGTGTACTCAAAACACTAGTATCACCTAAAATTGAGAATATAAGTTTGTTTGGATTATCCAATAGTAAAGACTGGGATTTTATCCTCCCATTGGTTTGTGTAATCTGTTTTAGTTTTAATTGACTTTTTTCATCCTTTTCTGTTCGGCTGATATCCAATACAATAAAACAAATGACATCTTCAGTAATGTCATTTTCAAATAATTTTACTAAGGATATTCTCTTTGATGAATGACACCCAAAAAGAAATAATAAACCAAAAATCACCAATAAAACTGTAAAACGAACCTTTATTACCATGAAAATCTATTCTAAAGCAAATTAAGTTATTTACTTCAATAAGTCATAATTTTTTAAACACTCTTTTCTTACGTTGATATAAGTTTTTAACTTCGGTCCATTTTAAAATAAAATTTCAAACAATGTGAAGTTACCATTATCAAGTCAAATACATAAATTCACTATTTGACCAAACAAGAAAAAACAATCATTTATAAGCCACAACTTTGTCAAAATCATCATCCCAACTAGCATCACTAAATCATGAAAATAGCAATCTGATCTAATTTTTTGCTTTCAAAAGTCTTATTTGCTAATTTATGTAGATCAAATTTTCATAAAAGTGTGTCTTTGTAAAATATCTTACGTCTTAAATTCCTGTAAATCTCGCGGTAGATGTTTAATTTTATCCCCGAGTTAGATAATGCACCTAAATATTGCTCATATGTTGTTCAAACGAATATTAACATTGATATTTGTTTTAGTTAGCCTTTTTGCACCCATTAAAAATGCTAAAGAAGACGTTACACCTGAAAACCTAACAATTAAGGTTAGCACAAAAGATCTATTCGAAAATCAATCACCACTTTCCAACATAAAAGATGAAAATAAATCGTTATCCATGTCTGATATTAATAAATGAATAAGAGCGTAGATAATTTGATGGGTAATTTCTAAAGAGACTGACTTCTTTTTTATATTTTTGCACACTTTTTAAGCAACTCAACGATCGTATGGTGTATAAATTAATGTTGGCATGTATTATATGTGCTGCACAAATGATATTAATTTCTGGATGTGGTACGTCCAAAGAAGTCGTTTATGTACCTTCTGAGGAAGAATTGCTGGACGAAACAATGCTAGATACTTTAGTAATTACGGATTCAGCAGATGTAGATTCTTTACCAAAGGAATACAGACCTTCTGCTACATTAGAATATGATTTATTGCATACCAAACTAGATTTGAGTTTCAATATGGATAGTCAGTTTGTACTCGGCAAGGCTCATCTTACTATGAAACCATTTTTTAAACCAATATCTGAAGTGACACTTGATGCCGTTGGTTTCGATATTCACTCCATTAAATCAGATGCTACTTTAAAGGATTTAAAATATAATTATAATGGTAAAAAACTAACCATTACGCTGGATAGCTCCTATTTAAATACACAAAAATTCGGCATACTGATCGATTATACAGCCAAGCCAAACCAAAATGAAGAGTCTGGAAGTGAAGCTATTACATCAGATAAAGGATTGTTTTTTATAAATCCTACAGGTTCTGACCTTGACTTACCGACCCAGATTTGGACACAAGGGGAGACAGAAAATAATAGTAAGTGGTTTCCCACTTTTGACAAACCTAATGAGCGATTTACACAAGAAATTATACTAACGGTAGATAACAAATATTTGACTTTATCCAATGGGAAAAAAATAAAAAGTACCGTAAATAAAGATGGCACTCGCACGGATCATTGGAAGCAAGATAAACCACATGCTCCTTATTTGGCCATGATTGCCGTTGGCGAATTTCATGAAGAAATGGATGAATGGAATGGAGTACCACTTCATTACATTGTAGAGAAGGGATGGCGAAATCATGCAAAAAAAATATTCAACCATACACCCGAAATGTTGTCCTTTTTTTCTGGCAAACTCAAATATCCTTATCCATGGGACAAATACGCCCAAGTTGTGGTCAAAGATTTTGTTTCAGGGGCAATGGAAAACACAAGTGCTGTAGTATTTGGAGATTTTATTCAGAAAACGACAAGAGAACTCATCGATAACGACAATGATTACATTGTAGCGCATGAGATGATGCATCATTGGTTTGGAGACTTAGTTACTTGTGAAGACTGGTCCAATTTGACATTAAATGAAGGATTTGCAAACTATGCAGAATATCTTTGGTTCGAAAATAAATATGGAAAAGATAGGGCAGAGCACCATCGTATGAATGAAATGAATGGTTATTACAGCCAAGTGTTCGGTCAAGGTGCACACCCACTAGTCCATTATTATTACGATGACAAAGAGCAGATGTTTGACGCGCATAGCTACAATAAAGGTGGTCTTGTATTACATATGTTGAGAAATTATCTAGGTGATGAAGCTTTTTATGCTGGACTAAACAAATATTTGGTGGACAATGCATATACCGCTGTAGAAGTAGATGAATTGAGAATGGCTTTTGAAGATACGGTTGGAGAGGATCTTCATTGGTTTTTTGATCAGTGGTTTTTGGGTAATGGGCATCCACACCTTGATGTTACATACACTTACAATAACGAAAACAAAGTCTTGTTGGTGGAAGTAGATCAGACAAATACACCAAAAGGATTTTATGAAAATTTCAAATTACCAGTAGATATTGCAATATACTACGAAGATGGTTCAGTCCAATATTATCCTGTGGTTATCAATGAAAAAAAGCAAAGAATTTTGATAGAAGATCTTAAAGCACAGCCTGCCACTTATGTTTTTGATGGCAAAAATGTGCTTTTAGCTATGATCAACGAAAACAAAACTCCAGAACAATACAAAGCACAATTCAGATTGTCTAATCGATTTATGGATAAAGTGATTGCATTTACAAGTACTAATGATGGAAATGCTGATTTAATAGATAAAGCCTTAAAAGACCCTTTTTATTTGATAAGAAATATGGGCATTGATGCCATTAGTGCTGACAAAGCTTCAAGTTATATCAATGAATTACAATCTTTAACATTTTCTGACCCACACTCTGAAGTCAGACGTGGTGCTTTGGTAAAGTTATTAGAAATGGAAGATTTTGATCCTACGACATTATGTCAAAATATATTAAATGGCGAGCAAGCTTATCCTGTTATTCAGATTGCATTAGAAGTATTGGGAAATATAGACCCTGAGAGAGCTAAACCATTTATAGACAAGTATAAAAAAGACGAAACAGACTACCTTGCTGCAACCCTTGCTGGTATCATTACCGCAGAAGATGCTGATGGTTTGGCTTACTTGGAGTCAAAATCAAAAACGATAGGTATCAATAATATGTTTGAGTTTTATGGTCAATATCATGCTTTTTTGATGGGTAAAGATTTAAGTATACTACATAATACAGCAGATGTGATGAAATCTTTGGCTACTAATAAAGATGGGAATATGTTTAGAAAATATTTAGCAACCGTTACCCTGATAAAAATGGCTGAAGATGTCACAGGCCGCGAAGAAGCCAAGTCCGATACAAAAAATATTGCTTTCCTAAACAAAATAAAAAGCATCATTACCCAAGTAGTCGATGGTGAAACCAATCCTACTTTGTTGGAAAAATATCAAGGAATTAAGTAGGTAGCTATTTCCTACTAATAAAAAAATTACAAAAAAGGCAGCCAAATATAAACTTAGCTGCCTTTTTTATTTTCTATTAATGAAAATCTCAGAATTTATTCAAATTTTAATATTTGCCATAAATTGCTGTAACAAATGGACCATTCAAAAATTCAGAAGTGGATAATTGGCTTTGTAGAATGGTTCCTTTCCACTTATTCTTTAACAACATATGGGCTACCTCACATAATGGAGCAGCTGTGGTGGTTTGAATGGCTCTTAAATGTTTATTGCCTACTAGGGTGGGGAAGATTTTGTATGATTTTTCCTTTCTTCTCAGTCTACCATGCTTATCTTTTCCTTCTACAGAAGCATAAACTACTACGACATCATCTTCTACACTAGGTATGTTTTCCAACATGATATTTTCTAGTGCTTTGATTCTATTTTCGCTATTCATTATGGTGGACATGGTATTTTTTACCCATTGATAATGTCCAGGATATCTCAATGTTTTGTAATCCAGATCTTTTACTTTACCTGCAAATGCATCTGGTAAATCTGCCGCTCCTCCTGATGTGAAGTTGTCTTCATATTCATCACCATCTATAATGATTCGCTCCAGTCCTGATAATGCCGGCACTTTAATCTTTTTAAAGTTCCTTACAATCTCTGCATCTTTGAGATATTCGGTTGCAACTCCGATTGGACTCCATGTAAATGCATAGTAATGAGGAGATGGTGCGTTTTTGCTGATGGCCCCGACTTTCATATGCATACTATTCACAACATCTACACCAAAATCTGCCTGAAACTCTTCATAAAGTCGGTGTGCCAGTACATTTATAAATCCTGGGGCTAAACCTGTCTGAAGTACGAATGCAGTATCAGCACCTTGAGATATTTCTATGACATCTTTAGTCTCTTGTACATATTCCGTAAGGTTAGCATAATGACAACCATGTGTTTTCGCTAATGTTGCCATTCTTGGTGCTTGACTACCTGGAAGACAATCTAAGATAATATCGCATTTGGCTAATACACTGTCTAAGTTTTCGTTACTTCCTTCCATGGGCATCAGTACACCATGGGTTTTTGCGTTTTTTGTACATCCTTCTTCTACAAAGGTTAAAGCACTATCTATGGCTTGTTGAGAAATGTCACCAAAATATACGGTAGCATCAATAATACCAAACTCAGACAGGATTAACCCTGCTGCTTGACCGATGCCGCCACTGCCTGCGATAAAAATATTTGCGTTCATTTTAATGTGGTTAAGGTTAGAAATTATTTTTCAAAGACTAGATGGTGTCTCTGAAAAACGCCGCAAAGATAATTTTTTTTAATAACTACCTATCGGATGATGATGGATATCACAATTTATTAAGAAATTTTAAAGATATTTTTAATGCCTTGGATATATATAATTTAACTATTTTCAATGTTTTATAAATATTATAATAATACATAAACTATATTAGTAATTAATACAGTTAAAAATATATTACAAATAATTATAATATGTTATTTTTGTCTCATATCTTTGTCCTCGTATTAATTTGATATCGTTTTATTCAAATAACAAAATTAACGCATCTATAAGTATATTTTTACAGAGAGTAATACATTATTTTTTCGGTCACAGGTGATGTTTTCTGTATTTAATATATTTCTAATGGTTAATGAATTAGCGATAATCCAAATTTATGCAAAAGTCAACTAGGAGTATTTATTTTAAAAAACCGATTATTGTATTATGGCTATTAAAAAGCAAAAACCGAAGTCTCCATCGGCGCCCAAATTTAACTGGCGCGACGAGCGATTACCTAAAATATTAGGTGTCATTCTCATTCTTGCAGCTATATACCTAGCTATTTCTTTCGTATCCTATCTATACACATGGAAGATGGATCAAGACAAAGTTCTGAAGTTCTCTTGGGGCATGCTTTTCCAAGCAGACTTGAGTGTACAGAACTGGCTAGGGCGACTTGGAGCTATCACTTCTAATGCATTCTTCTATTGGGGATTCGGTTTACCATCTATGATCTTTGTAGTTCTTTTGGTAAGATTAGGATTCGATCTTGTCAGAAGAAAATCATTGATACCTTTTGCAATATTTGCAAGAAATTCTTTTGTAATCATGGCATTCTTCTCATTGTTACTAGAGTTTATATTTAGAAGATCAGATTTTACATGGGGAGGCGCTTTCGGAGAGAGCACTTGTTTTTGGCTGACAAATTTTATTGGACAAATAGGTCTGTTTTTCTTATTATTATTCTCCATGGGCGCATACATTATGTGGAGATTCAACCCGAACTTCGATAATCTTACTTTTTCTAATCCACTAGCAGGTATCAGTTTGCCGTCAATGGATTTTTTCAAAGGTGTAGAAGAAGGTGAATTCAAACCGAAAAAAGAAAAAAGTACCGCTGAGAGTATCACGGACGATATAGAAGAGTTATTTCTTAAAACTTTAAGGCCTTCTGATTCAAAAAATCACGAGAGAGCCATCCCAACGACTTCAGCTAATGCAAAGGCAGGAACGCAACAACACGAGTTAGAGCTCGACCTGCCTTCAGCATCAGTTGCTCCTAAACCAGTGGTCGGTAAGACGCCAGATTTGGAGTTAGATTTTGATGATGAAGAGTTGGATTTTACATTGATTAGTAAAGAAGATGTAGCGTCACCAGCTAATAATGGCCTAGCAACAGTACCTGTAGCTCCTGAATCTCAGATTGAAGCCATCAAATTGGAGGACGATGTTGAGCCTTATGATCCTACCTTGGACTTGTCTCGATATAAAATGCCAACTACAGACTTGCTATTGGAATATGATGATCAGAAAGCAGAAGTAGATAGAGCAGAGTTAGAAGCAAATAAGGATCAGATTATTGCAACACTCCTTAATTATAAGATAGAAATCACCAAGATTAGGGCGACTATCGGGCCAACAGTTACTTTGTACGAGATTGTTCCTGCACCAGGTGTTAAGATATCCAAGATCAAAAATCTCGAAGATGACATTGCTTTGAGTTTGTCTGCTTTGGGTATTCGTATCATTGCACCTATTCCAGGAAAAGGTACGATAGGTATAGAAGTGCCAAATAAAAACAAACAAATGGTATCTCTTAAAGAGGTACTTATGTCTGAGAAGTTTACAAAATCTACGATGGCACTTCCCATTGCACTAGGCAAAACCATCTCCAATGAAGTATTTGTCGCGGATCTTGCTAAGATGCCTCACTTACTTGTAGCAGGGGCGACAGGTCAAGGAAAGTCAGTAGGTATCAATACTATTTTGATGTCTTTATTATATAAGAAGCATCCATCTCAGGTGAAACTGGTACTTATAGATCCTAAAAAGGTGGAACTTTTCCCTTACGGAAGTCTTGATCAACATTTCTTAGCATTCCTTCCCGATCAGGATGAACCAATCATTACAGAGACAAGTAAAGTGATCAATACACTTAATTCACTTTGTATTGAAATGGATGATAGATACGATTTGCTTAAAAAAGCAAGGGTCAGAAATCTTAAGGAATACAATGAGAAGTTTACAGATAGAAAATTGAGTCCAAAAGAAGGTCATAAGTTTTTGCCATATATCGTGCTTGTCATAGACGAGTTTGCAGATCTTATCATGACAGCTGGCAAAGAAGTGGAATTGCCTATAGCAAGGCTAGCCCAATTGGCAAGAGCTATTGGAATCCACTTGATCATTGCGACACAAAGACCTTCAGTAAATATTATTACAGGTACAATCAAAGCCAATTTCCCTGCTAGATTAGCATTCAAAGTGACATCAAAAATTGACTCAAGAACGATCCTAGATGGTGGTGGAGCAGATCAGTTGATAGGTGCAGGAGACATGTTATTGAGCATCGGTAGTACAGCTGTGAGGCTTCAATGTGCTTTTGTAGATACGCCAGAGGTAGAAGAAGTTATCAAGTTCATCTCAGATCAACAAGGATTCCCTGAGCCATTCTACTTACCGGAATATAAAAGTGATGATGAAGGAGGATCTGGAAATTCAGACCTAAAAGCATCAGATCTTGATGATAATTTTGATGATGCTGCACGCTTGATCGTTTCTGCCCAACATGGTTCTACATCATTAATCCAACGCAAGATGCAACTTGGTTACAATAGAGCTGGACGCATCATGGATCAGATGGAGCAACTAGGTATCGTAGGTCCTGCGCAAGGTAGCAAACCACGTGAAGTTTTGTTTTATTCATTAGAAGAATTAAATAGTTTTCTGATAGCACTCAGAAATAGATAAGAATATTTTTATTTTTAAGCCTAAAATGCCCGGATCAATCTTTATTGGTTCGGGTATTTTTTTTTTGTGGAATTGATTGAATTTCTAAATTATCAAATTTCGATTGTCGAAGCTTGCAACTTCGATACTTCGATCAGGAGACCGTACGATATTCGTCCTAAAGTCATAGACTTTGGACAACGATAGTACTTCCAGATAAATTTGGAAGCCTATTAAAAGTGAAGCCCACAGAAAACAAGCAACTCAACAAATCAGCAATTCCACAAATCCACAAATCCACAAATCCACAAATTAGCAAATCAAGCAAATCAAGCAAAAACAACGTATATTCAAAGAATTATCATGATAATCGACATTTCTAAAGATTATTATTACGGTGTCCTATTGACAATTACATAAAAATGGAGTAATTTGCGTGTTTTAGCATCAGTTACACATAGATTTTACAATAATAAGAAAGCAAATTAGAAAGATTAGAAGGTTTTATTGCATTTTTCTATTAAGAATAGCATTATAAATTATTGAAATTTTATAAACCAAATTTGTAAAAATGTAATATAATCCTGATGTTTTGAACGAAAAGCCAATTGTTTTTGTTTAGTGATGTTGGTCAGTTAAAGGGATTTTGGGCTTTATAGCTGATCATTTAAAAATTTGAGCAACGGGATAACACAAAGTATGAGCATACAAAGCAGCAATTATAATCAGTTGATTGAGAAGTTAGATCAATTTATAAGGAAATATTACATTAATAAATTGATAAAAGGAAGTCTGTACACTATTGCTGTAGTATTGGCCTTGTTTTTATTATTTAACGTCCTTGAGTATAACTTTTACTTTGGTACAGGAGTAAGGAAGTTGTTTTTTTATTCATTTCTTTTAGCTACTTTAGCTGGATTTGGAGTTTGGGTTATCAATCCGTTGGTAAGATATTTCAAATTAGGCAATACCATTTCTCATGAAGATGCAGCATTGATTATAGGGGATCATTTCGGAGATGTAAAAGATAAATTACTTAATATACTTCAGCTCAAAAAACAAGAAACCCAAGAAAGCCAAGCTGCATTAATTTCCGCTAGTATTGAGCAGAAAACTAATGCAATCAAACTAGTTCCGTTCAAGTCTGCTATTGATCTCAATAAAAATAAACAATATCTTAAATACGCGTTGCCACCATTTTTGCTACTAATTGTTTTGTTATTTGCTGCACCGAGCATTATTACAGATGGAACTTCTAGGATTATAAATAACGACAAGCAATTTGCAAAAGCAGCACCCTTCGCATACGCTGTAGATGAATCCGATTTAAAAGTAGTACAATATAAGGATTACAAGCTTGAAGTAAATGTCACTGGAAATGTCATTCCAAATGAAGTGTCTGTTTTGATCGATGATTTCGAATACAAAATGGAAAAAATAGACGCCACTACTTTTACATATACCTTCAGAAATGTACAAAAAGACGTTGATTTTAGTTTGCGATCAGGGAGCGTTCTTTCTGTGCCATACAAACTGCAAGTTCTAGAAAAACCAAATTTAGCTGATTTTAATATCGAGCTTTCTTTCCCATCATATGTAGGCAGGAAGAACGAGATTATCGAAAATACTGGCGATATTGTAGTGCCCGAAGGTACTAAGATGACATGGCTTTTTGATGCTCTTAAGACGGAAGATATAACTATGTATTTTGGTGAATCAGGTATACCTACCAAAGCAGAAAGAAGGGATGAAACAAGATTCAGATATACAAAAAATGCTAAAAATGACGAAATATATAAGTTGTTTTTGACCAATAAACTTGTGCCTGATGCAGATAGTTTAGTATATAGTATTAGTGTGATGAAAGATCAATTCCCTACCATCACTGCTGAAAAAATCGTTGATAGTTTAGATAGGTCATTGGTTTATTTTATCGGGAACGCATCAGATGATTACGGTTTGAATGCTTTGGCGTTTAATTATACAGTCACTAAAGAAAATGGAAGTCAACAACCTTTGCAAACTGTAAAACTAGGCAAACAACAGGGTAGGGAAATCCAGTTTGATCATGTATTTGATATCAATAAAGTTAATCTGGCGCCTGGTGAAAAGTTGTCTTTCTATTTCGAAGTATTTGATAATGATGGTGTGAATGGTAGTAAATCAGCCAAAACTTCGGTAATGACCTATGAGAAACCTAGTCTAGAAGAAGTCAAACTTATGGAAGAGCAAAATGACGAGGCCATAAAAGAAGATCTCAAGGATGCACTGAAAAACATAGATAAGCTCCAAGATAATATGAAGAAACTTAAAGAAAAGTTACTTCAAGAAAAACAGCTCAATTGGCAAGATAAAAAGGAGATGGAGAAACTCCTTGATGAGCAGAAATTGCTTCAAGAACAGCTTGAGAAAGCAAAGGAGAAGCTGGATGAGAATATGAAAAATCAAGAAGAGTTCAAAACGCAGCCTGAAGAGATTCTAGAGAAACAAGAAAAACTCAAAGATTTGTTTGAAAAAGCACTTGATCCTGAGACCAAAGAACTCATGGATAAAATTAAGGAGTTATTACAAGAATTAGAGAAAGAAGATGCTGTACAAATGTTGGAGCAATTCGAAATGAATAATGAAACACTTGAAAAAGAGATGGATAGAATGCTTGAATTATACAAGCAGTTGGAAATGGAAAAGCAAGTAAAAGATCAAGTAAAAGAGCTTGAAAAACTGGCTGAAGAGCAAGAAAAACTTGCAGATAAAACGGAAAAGAAAGAGGAAAGTAATGAAGAGTTGAAGAAAGAGCAAGAAGAGTTAGAGAAAAAACTCGAAGAACTCAAGAAAAAACAAGAAGAACTGGAAGAGAAAAATAAAGAACTTTCTCCTCCAAAGGATATGGGCGAAAAGAATGAAGAGAAGATGGATGACGCCAAAGATGACATGGAGAAAAGTAAGGAAGAATTAGATAAAAAAGACAATAAAGCAGCAGCTAAATCTCAAAAGAAAGCTGCCCAAAAGATGAAGAAGCAAGCAAAGGAAATGAGTGACTCCATGGAAAGTGGTGCATCTGAGCAAGCATCAGAAGATGTAAAAACGCTCAGACAATTGCTTGAGAATCTCGTAACACTTTCATTTGAGCAAGAAGCTTTGGTGAAAGATGTAAACCAGTTTATGGTCACGACACCGGCTTATCCACAGTCTATCCGAAGACAGTTTAAGTTAGTAGGAGATTTTAAGTTGATAGAAGACACCTTAGTTGCCTTAAGTAATAGAAACGCTGATATCCAATCTTTTGTGATGGACAAAGTCGCAGAGATTAAATATAATATGAAGGAAAGTCTGACGGACTTAGAAGAAAGGAAAGTTCCAGAAGGTCAAGAGAAACAAAGACGTACCATGAAGAATGTCAATGACCTCGCACTAATGCTGAATGAGTCTCTTGAGAATGCTCAAAACCAAGCGTCAGGTGCTCCAGGTAGTGGTTCATGCGACAAACCAGGTGGTAAAGGCAAAGGTAAAGGCAAAAAGGGTAAAGTGCCATTAGATAAGATCACAGAAGGGCAGCAAGGTCTCTCTGAACAGCTCAAGGAGATGAAAGACAAAATGGACAAAGCGGGTAAAAAAGGCAAGGACGGAAGAGAAGGTAAAGACGGAAAAGATGGTAATTCTGCCAAGGATTTTGCGCAAGCAGCTGCGAGACAATCAGCAATGCGTAAAGCGCTTCAGGAGCTGCAGAATGATAAAAAGGAGCAAGGACAAGGCTCTAAAGAAATCGATGATATTATCAATAATATGGATAAAATCGAGACGGAACTTGTTAATAAAAGATTGAACTCAGAGACTTTGTCTAGAATGAAGGATATAGAAACACGTCTTTTAGAAGCCGAAAAAGCTGAACGTCAAAGGGAACTAGACAATAAACGTAAAGCTGAAACTGCTCAAGAAAAGAGAAGAGAGATACCACCTTCACTTCAGGAGTACCTTAAGAAAAGACAAGCTGAAGTAGATATGTACAAATCAGTATCACCTTCTCTCAGACCTTATTATAAGTCATTAGTAGATGATTACTATAAATCTTTAAAAACAGTCAAATGATAAAACGTTAATCTTTTAAATATAAAAAATCTTTAAAAACAGAATCAATAATATAAAACAACTTCAAAGTACACATTTTCAATTGTTTAAATATTTTTATTTTATTTTTGTTTTTATCCACCCTTAGACAGTTAATGATGTCGGCACAATATTTGGTTAAATCCTAAATGATTATTAATTAAATGAAATATCGAATGCTTTCCATAACATCCAATCCCAACAACATACTTGAAGTAGAATCATATCTAAAAAATTTAGATTTTGATTTTAACTTTAATTCAGAAAAATATGCAGATATTCTCATCAGCCTTACCGAAGCGGTAAATAATGCGATTATCCATGGCAACAAAAACGACGAATCGAAGATGGTTGAAATCCATGTAAGGGAAAAGGAAAATGGAATCGCCTTTTGTGTTACAGATGAAGGTGTAGGTTTTAATCCTGGTGGAATTCCTGACCCTACCTGTTCAGAGAATATTGATTGTTGTGGAGGCAGAGGCGTTTACATCATGAAGGCATTATCTGATAACATCACTTTTGATAACGGTGGTAGATCAGTGGAGATGTATTTTGATCTTAAAAATGAAATGGCTTAGGCCAAAGATTGATAAGTGGCAGAAATATCTTTTCATTTAGCAGACGATGTGATACATCCTTTTCCCAATCAGGAAGCGGATTTTACTTCATGGTTAATAAATGTTGGTAAATCCGAGTCAAAAAGTATTTCTTCACTTACATATATATTTTGTAGCGACGATTATTTGCTCGATATCAATATAAAATATCTTGGACATGATTACTACACAGACATCATTACATTCCCATATAAAGAAGGTGACGAAGTAGAAAGTGATCTTTACATTAGCCTAGACAGAGTGAAAGAGAATGCCGAAGACTATGATGTATCCTTTGATGAAGAACTGAAAAGGGTGATGGTACATGGTCTCCTCCATCTTTTTGGATACGGTGACAAAACTGAAGAAGACATACGCTTGATGAGAGAAAAAGAAGATTATTACATCACAAAATTTTAAAACAAAACTACAAAACACTTCTCAATACTTCTAGTGAATTTAAAGTTCTAAATCCACTTATATGAAGTCTGAAATAGGTAATCAAATGTTCAGTCATAACATCTCTAAGTGACTTAGGAATGGATATGTTTATGATTTGGTCCCTATTTATTTCTAGTAATAATTTGAATGCTTTACTTTCTTCTTCATTTAAGCTGTATTCGGGGATGATATTGTCTGAAAATGATCCTTCCATCATATCAAAAAAACAGTTTTTTGCACTGAAATTATTCATTGGACCAAAACCCAATTCATTGCTTAATTGCAACATGTACAATAAGTGAATACATGGATGAGTGCTTGGCGCGCTGTCTAAGAATAATAACCAATTTTCCAGAAAATCAAATAACTCTGTATTTGCTTCCTTTTCTCTCACTGCATTTCGACTCACCTCGAGCATAAAAATGGCAATAGAAGAAATGACTACATGGGTATTGATATATTGGTAGTGATGATCAAGTCTTATTTCTTTGATTCTTGCAAGTTTATCAGCGTCCTGATCATAGGATATCAGTTCTACGAGGTTCAGATGTTGGTAAATAGCAGCTTTAGAGCCAGCTTTTGAAGTTCGGACACCAGAAATGATAAATGATCTTAGGCCCTTTTCACGAGTGTATATATCACAGATAATACTCGTTTCGGAGTATTTTAGTGATTTAAAAATGATACCCTTGGATGTATATATTTTCATTATTGTCTAAAATTCCCAGCCTTCTATTGGCTCGACCTTATATTTTAGTTTCGTCTCTTGTCGTTGTTTTTGTCTATTAAATATAAGTTTTGCGAGTACAATGTGTAAAGGATCTTCACTAACTTCATTAAGTGCCTTTTCTATTGTATCTTCTTCAATATCAAGTCTATATAAGTATGAAACCAATAAATCTTTATCATATTTAAGGAAATGTTCTACCCTGTCGGCAATGATTTCAAGCATTTCATCTTCAGTAGTTTGTTCATTACTACTAATGCTTAACTCTTTATAAATAAGCTCAAAACTTTCGTTCATCAATTAATTATTTTGTTTTATAAAATGCTGTAGGTCTTCGATGTATTTGCGTTCGTTTGATAAGCGAGGTATCTTAGATTGCCCACCAAGCTTTCCTTTTGATTTGAGCCAATCATGAAAAGTACCTTTTGGTGCCTTCTCAATGACTAGATTTTGTAATGCTATATCTTTATGTCTTTTGGCATCATAATCTGAGTTAATAGAACGTAATTTTTTGTCTAATTGTTCGGTAAAGATAGCGATATTCTGTGGCTCTTCGGCAAACTCTACCAGCCAATGGTGACCTCCCTTGCTATTACTTTCCATAAAAATAGGCGCTACTGTGTAATCATTGACATTGCCGCCACACAGTTCACAAGTTTCTTTTATTGCCCTGTCTGTATTAGCCACCATGACTTCTTCACCGAATACATTTATATAATGTTTTGTGCGGCCAGTAACCATAAGCCTATATGGCTGGACTGAAACAAAAGTGACCACATCTCCTGGACGATATCTCCACAATCCGGATGAAGTACTTATAACTATACAATAATCTATTCCAATTTCTACTTCACCAATGGTTAAAGTCTCTGGTTGGTCTTCGTGCATGTTTTCAATAGGGATGAACTCATAAAATATAGCATTATCGAGCAATAAGAGCATACCTTTTTGATTGACACGATCTTGTACCGCAAAATATCCTTCTGAAGCATTATATACTTCATAATATTCGATATCATCACCTGGTATTAGTGCTTTAAATTGGTCAATATACGGATCAAAACCAACGCCACCATGGAAATATGTTCGTAAATTAGGCCACACTTCCCGCATGTTTTCTTTCCCAGTAATTTCCAAAATCCTTTTGAAAAGAACTAGAGACCAAGTGGGTACACCAGCAAACATGACAATATCGTCTTTACTACACTGATGCGCCATTTTTTCTATTTTGTCTTCCCAATCGGGTAGAATGGCAGTTTCAAAGTCAGGGGAATAAAATGGTCTACCTACAGCGGGCATTCGATTGAGCAATATAGCAGAAACATCACCAATCACAAGTTTGTCCTTCATGTGTGTCAATGATCCACCCATGATAAGATTTTTTCTATCGAAGATTCTAGCATCTGGTCTATTGCTATATAAAATAGACATAGCATCCCAGCTAGCTGCTACATGGTTTTCAAAAAGATTATCGTCTGTAATAGGTATGTATTTGCTACGATCATTTGTAGTTCCAGATGACTTTGCAAACCAATGGACTTTGCCAGGCCACAGGATATTTTCTTCACCTTTCATCATTTTATCGATATGAGGAAATAATTGCTCATAGTCTACGATAGGAAATGTTTGTTTAAATTCAGAGACGTTGTTTATAGCACTAGCTTTATGTTCTTTTCCATATTCAGTGTTTTTTAAATTATCCAATAAAGTACTGAATACTTCAAGTTGTGTTTCCACAGGATTGGAATACATGGTGTTAATTCGATAATGCCTGTATTTTAGGTAACCTTTGACCAGGGTATTAAAAAACGTATAAAACATAAGCTTGGCTTTAAAAGACGAAAATAGCAATAATAATTAGAATGAAGCAAGAATGAAGCAGATAATTTAAGTAATAGCTTTCATCATGATTAAATAGAATCTTTAGGGAATATAAAAAAGTAAGGTTGCCGTTTTTTAAAATTACATCCAATATTTCTTTGATATATAAAAAATACATCTAATTTTGCAGTCCTTATTAGCCCGGGTGCTGAAATTGGTAGACAGGCATGTTTGAGGGGCATGTGTTCGTTAGGACGTGCGGGTTCAAGTCCCGCTCCGGGCACTCTTCAGCAACACCCACACAATATTATGAGACAAATCGTAATGTTTTTTTTCTTTTTATTTTTGAATAGCTGTTTTTATGGCTATGTTGTGGGGCAAAGTTATACTAGTTTTATGACTGGTAATCCTACTGATGTGACAGTAAATGTACAACCGGCTTTTGTCTTGGCTGGTGGTGGTACTGACAATGACGACGCCATGAAATGGATGCTTTCTAGAGCAAAAGGTGGTGATGTAGTGATCTTGCGTGCATCAGGTAGTGATGGTTACAATAATTATTTATATGACGAACTCGGTATAAATGTACATTCTGTAGAAACAATATTATTTCTGAGTAGATCCGCTTCATCTGAGCCATATATCCTAGAAAGAATCAGAAATGCAGAAATTATTTTTATAGCTGGTGGAGACCAGACAAAATATCACGATTATTGGGCTGGTACTGAAACTGGTGAATTGTTAAAAACCATATGCCAAGAACGAACAAAAGTAGTAGGAGGTACAAGTGCAGGCATGATGATATTAGGCAATCTGGTTTACGCGCCACTGGGTTCAGGTGTGACAAGTGTCGAAGCATTGGCAAATCCCTATCATCCAAACTTGAATAATATTAAGTACAACACTTTCCTACAAACGCCAGTTTTTGCTAATACAATTTTTGATTCTCATTTTGATAATCGTAGCCGCAGTGGTAGATTAATGGTATTTCTGGCCAAAGCTGCTTTTGAAAGAAATATTAGAGCAAAAGCA
>DAOLFJ010000359.1:0-4451 GCA_035326365.1 Saprospiraceae bacterium
ATTACCATAATCTGCAGTAGGGTCCCCTACTTTATATATCCATTTAAGCTCTTGTGCAGTAAGTGACAACAAACTAAAGATGAAAAAACACGCTGTTAAGAGTACATTTGTGGGTTTCATACGCTGACTTAAAAATTATATAATTATATCAATAGTATGTTACATCCAAAATTATGCCGAATCTAGCAATTAAGCAAATAAAAATAATATAACCCATTGAATAAGAAGCAACTTCATGCGGTGGAATTATGGTCAAAAAATAAAAAGCCCGACTTAAAATGTATTAAGCCGAGCTTTTTAAATCAAATTTTAATGATACTTATCTTTTAGTATCCATCATTCTGTGTTAGATTAGGATTTGATTCTAATTCTCTCGCAGGTATCGGAAATATCAATTTAGGATCATTGTAAGGTAAATCTCCAACATCAAGTTTTAACCTTTTGTGTTCATGTATTTTATGGCCTTCATGTGCCAATTCAAGACGTTTCTCTGTTATAATGTCAACAAGAGAAATACTGTTTTTTGCAGCTAGACCAGCACGAGTATGAATAGTATTGTAATCACTCAATGGAGTGGCACCAATATTTGTACCCAATCTTTGGTTAGTTTCAGCTCTGATTAAATACATCTCTGCAAGTCTGAATAAATTGACTACGCCAAATTGATTATTCCATTTGCCTGATCTAATTGCCGCTGCACCTTCAAAAAATAGTGCTAATCTCTCATCATCAGCATCATAAAGTGCTAGGTGTCCTGGTAGTATTTCAATATCACCATCTCTACCACCAAATTGTGGAATAGACCAAAACTCTGTAGTCGACGCCGCTGCATCTTGCGAAGTAAATTCAATGGCAAAAATATCTTCAGAACCAGCCACATCAGCATTAAATACAGATGCATAATCATTTTTTAATGTATACTCACCTGACTCGATTACTGTATTTGCAGCATCTCTAGCTTTGGCAAAATCACCTTTTTGTAAATATACTCTAGCTAATAGTGCATTGGCAGCACCAGATGTAGCTAAGATACCATTGGATGCAGGAAGTAATGAAGCAGCACGAGTAAGGTCAGCTAATATCTGGGTATAAACTTCTTCCACACTATTTCTCGACACAGAATTGCTTGCATCAATACCTCTAGTAGGAGTGAGAACAAGTGGAACGCCGGGCTGAGTATTTGTTTGACCTGCTTCATAAGTTTTTGCATAGTAACGGACTAAATCAAAATACACCATGCCTCTGATAAATAATGCTTCACCTTCTACCCTTTCTCTATCATCTTCATTTACAACTGGTATTGCAGTCAACACATTATTTACGACATTGATGGCATTGTAACTATCTGTCCATTGACGTCTGACATCTTCGTTTTCTGCAATCATTTGTTTGTTAAAAATCTGTCTTGGCCCACCGAAGGTTCCTACAAAAAGGATCTCACCATCACCTGCTAGAAGCTCACCATTTCTTATGATTTCACCACCATAAATAGCACCACGCTGGAGCACGCTATAAGCTCCATTTAGTACATTTTTGACGTTGCGATCGGTATCTAAAACAATATTTTCACTAATGCTTTGAGCTGGTTCAAGCTCTAAATTATCCGCACACGAATGGAAAAGGCCAATTGTGCTAAATGAAAAGAGATATATAAATATTTTATTTTTCATCTGTTTATTTTTATTTATTAAGAATTATATTAAAAACCCACATTCAATCCAAAAGTAATCGTCTTTGGTTGAGGAGCAGAGTAAAAATCTACACCAGAAATTACATTGTTAACTGCAAAATCTGTAGATACTTCAGGATCCCATCCAATATATTTTGTAAATGTCATTAAATTTTGGCCCTGCACGTATAGTCTAAGTTTGTCCAAGCCTCTTTTTTTGATCATTGATTTAGGGAAGTCATAACCAAAAGTAAGTGATCTTAATCTAAGGTATGATCCATCAGATAAGTATCTACTACTCCTTGCTTGATCACCGTTAGAATAGTTCAATCTCGCTTGTGGTACATTTGTTATGTCACCCGGTTTTCTCCATGAGTTTAACTGATCACGAGTCTGATTATCAAACCAACATCCATTACACGCCATAAAAGAATCTCCAGCTAAGTGAATATCATTACCAGAAACACCTTGGAAAGTGAAAGACAAATCAAATCCTTTAAAGCCGAATGTATTTGTAAGCCCACCTATAATTTCAGGAGTTGGGTTACCTAATACTACAAAATTTGCAGCGCTAAAATCATTGGTTGTTGCTCCAGCAATAGTGTCAGAACTATTTATAAACCAAAGTGCATCCCCATTTTGTGTATCTACACCAGCGTATTCAGCACCATAAAAGACGCCCAAAGGTTGACCGACTTGTACTACATTCATAAATCTTGAGCTTCCGCCATCAATAAGTTGTTGGTCACCAAGACTTGTCACTTCATTTTTGTTATAGGCTATATTAAAACTTGTACTCCATTTAAAATCACCTGATAGGTTAGTACTATTGAGCACAAGTTCTACCCCTTTATTGGTTACTGCACCAATATTTTGGGTTTGTGTGGTAAATCCAGAAGTGCCTGGTACTGGGACATCTAATAATAAATCTGAAGTATTTTTGACATAGTAATCTATCTCACCATTGATCCTATCTTTCAATATTCCAAAGTCGATTCCCAAATCTAATTGAGTTGTAGTCTCCCATCCTAAATCAGGGTTTGGAATTTGAGTAGGTCTAAGACCAGGTTGGTTGTTATAAGATCCTGAGCC
The DNA here is from genome assembly GCA_035326365.1 of Saprospiraceae bacterium. GTDB lineage: Bacteria > Bacteroidota > Bacteroidia > Chitinophagales > Saprospiraceae > OLB9. The sequence goes on from DAOLFJ010000359.1 coordinate 2,762, forward strand.
ATATAGTCCTAAGTGTTGGAAATTACCGATTCCCGCATTTCCGGTGGTACCATAACTTGCTCTTACTTTTAAGAAACTGAAAACTTTACTATCTTTCATAAAATCTTCTTCAGAAACTACATAACCTACGGATACAGCAGGAAAAAATCCATTTCTTTTGTTCTCTCCAAAACGAGAAGAACCATCTACCCTACCTGACAATGTAAGGAGGTATTTATTTTGATAATCAAAATTTAATCTAGAGAAATAGGACAAAAAGCTGAACTCTGTGAATGAAGATGTTCCTGTCGCAACTTCCGCAGCACTAGCCAGTGTTTTCAAATCATCTGTGGGAAACATTCTTGCTTCAACCAATGCATTATCCACATCTGTTTTTTGGTATTCAATTCCAGCGGTTGCGTTTAGACCAAGGTCAGAAAAATCCGTGACGTAACTAAGATAAGACTTTGTGTTAAGGTTTTGTGTTTGACCATAATTAGCTAAACCGAAACCATTAAATGGAAGACCTACTTCTGTTTTCGAACCATAAAATGCGTTCTCTTTAAGGTTATACAAATCATATCCCAACTCACTTCTCCAATTTAATCCTTCTGAAAGTTTGAAATTTATGTATCCGTTAGTGATAGATCTAAAATTTGTTATCTTTCTCTGTGCATCTTCAGTGTCAATTAGTCCATTATAATATGTGGTCACAGGAGTATTGTAAAGATTGCCATCTTCGTCCCTTATAGGAGTAATAGGAGACAACGCTACCAATTGTAATGGTGTAGAAAATGCATTGTCAGCAGCCACTTGCTCTATAATTGTACGAGCCAAGCTGAAATTCAATCCTACATCGATCCAGCTATTTACTTTACTATCAAGGTTCAGTCTGCTGCTTATTCTCTCAAAACCATTAGAGACAAGCATTCCTTCTGTTCTGTTGACAGCGCCACTTGCGTAATATTTAAGCTTATCCGTACCACCTTGGGCAGATATATCAGCTAGAAGACTTCTACCTGTTCTGAATGCTTGATCTTGCCAATTGGTATTTATTGGTTGATCTACCCATTGAAAGATGCCATTATCATCTCTTTCACCTGCAGGTCCTGAATATCTATCAAGTCTTCCTTCAACGAATTCAACATAGTCTTCATCTTCTATGGCATCAGAGTTTGCCGCAGCATGTCTGAAATATTCTATAAACTCATCAGAGTTCATAAATTCTCTTTTATTGGTAGGAGTACTGAACCCAGTTTGAAGATTAAAGTTAATTTTCGAAATGCCTTCTTTACCTTTTTTGGTGGTAATCAAGACCACACCATTTGCAGCACGCGAACCATAAATGGCACCTGCTGACGCATCTTTTAGAATTTCTACAGACTCGATGTCATTAGAGTTAATATCTGATAATGGATTTAAGGCTGCTCCTGTACTATTTAATGACTCTGTAGATAATGGAATACCGTCTACTACAAATAGAGGTTGATTACTCGCCGAAATAGAAGATGAACCTCTAATTCTCATCCTGTTCGCACCACCTGTCTTACCATTAGATGACTCTATAAACACACCTGCTGCTCTACCCTGCAGTGCTTCTTGAATAGATGGTACAGGTGCATTCTGAATAGCATCACCTGATACTTTGGCGATATTACCCGTTAGTTGAGATTTGATCTGAGTACCATAACCTACTACGACTACCTCTTCT
>DAOLFJ010000360.1:0-4408 GCA_035326365.1 Saprospiraceae bacterium
CAATGTGGTTTAAGTTTTAAAAATATTATTGATCCATCTTCTTGTTATGCATACGATGGGTCTTTTGAAGTTTTGGCAACAGGTCAAGCCGGAAATCCATGCAAAAGATTAATTCAAATCTTTAAGAATGATACTTTATTGACACAAGGTCTTGAATCCATAAAAGTTACTGGTATAAATTCAGGTGACTATAAAGTAATCGCGCACAATGATTGTGGATGTCAGGTATTAGAATCAAAAATGATATCAGTATCTGGAGGTACGCCTACTAAATTGACACCTCATGTTAATTTAGGTTTCGGTAGTTATCAATCTAATTATGTTGGTGTTTGTAGAGGTGCAAATGTAAACTTAGGCCTGCAATCTTTAGGATTAACAAATCTTCTCATTTCTGGCCCTAATGGTTATGCAGATGCCACACCAGATGGCAGTACTTTTTGGACCTTAACAAATGTACAGCCTTCTCAATCAGGACTCTATACTATTAGATATACTAATGTGAGAGGATGTATTTCTACTACAAGCATAATGCTTAATGTAGGAGGAATCACTGTAAATGCAGGACCAGATAAAGTTGGGTGCATAGGTACTGAACACAATATACAGACTACAGTAACTGGTCAAGCCATATGTAGAGAAACATGTCCATCTACCCTAGATTCACTTTTGGTTAATTGGACATTAGATCAATGCAATGCTTCTACCCAAAACCACCAATTAGATTATTCAGAGTTTACTCCTTCTTATCCATCTTTGGGAAATTGTACGTCTGTATCAGCTACAAATCTTTTTAGACTTCAAGGCGAACACTCATGTACACCTGTAAACGGTAGTTATGCGGGAGATGTAGGTATCTGTGTCCCAGCAATGAATAGTTGTGATCCAGCTGATTATAACTCAGATAATGCTGTTAGATTTGAAGTGACATTAACACCAGCTGAAGCAGGTAGGATTACAGGTTTTTCATTTAATGAACAATCACCTATCGATTGGATGACTACTAATGGGGCAAAGGGTAAAAATAATTATAACACTAAATATCTTATTAGAGTATATAAAAATGACTTATTAATATATTCAGAAGACGATAGACTTACAGAAAGAACATGGAATATAGAGACTTTTGATTTTAGTACTAATCCAGATTTCGCCATTACAGAGACAGCTGTATTCCGCTTTGAGTTGAGAGGATATTGTGTTAATAATGTGGGTGGTAATATGTCTGGTTGGGAAGTCGATAATATTAAAGTATTTGGTGGATGTTGTAGTGGATTGTCATCAAATGATGCCTTTACTTACCTTTGGTCTACGGGTGACACTACAAGTAACATTGTGGTAAATCCAAGTACAACAACTTCATATGGTGTGACAGTGACAGATTGTAAAGGGTGTCAACACTCAGATACTGTTTTGGTACGAGTAAATAGTTTACCAATAGCAAATATAAACGGTGTCCTAAGCATTTGTACTGGCGGGTCTACGGTTTTAACCGCTTCCGGAGGATCGTCATATATATGGAGTACAGGTGAGACAAGTGCATCTATATCACTGACTCCAACAATTACTCAATCATACAGTGTGACTGTTACTGATGTCAATGGTTGTCAGTCAAGTGCTAGTGTTACAGTAACAGTAAATTCTCTGCCTTCTCCACAAATTACTGGTGATTTGGAGATTTGTTTAGGTGAATCCACTACTTTGACTGCATCTGGAGGTATGGAATATGAATGGAGTACAGGCGAAACGTCAGCAAGCATTACTGTATCACCTAGTACGAATACCACTTATATGGTGATGGCTAAAGATATAAACGGCTGTCAAGATTATACCACTGTGAATGTAACTGTTAGACCGCTACCTGATGCCCAAATCTCAGGAAACAATGTGATTTGTGCAACTGATAGTACTATATTAATTGCGTCTGGAGGTTCAAGTTATTTATGGTCAAATGGATTAACAACTGCTTCTATCCAGCTAAGTCCATTGGTGAATGCTAATTATTCAGTGACAGTTTCTAATGAATTTGGCTGTTTCGATATAGCAAATATTACAGTGACTGTCAATCCTTTGCCAGTTGCCATAATCACTGGAAACAATAGTTTTTGTGTTGGAAAATCATCATTACTTACGGCATCGGGTGGAGTTTCATACGAATGGAGTACCGGTGCTGTGACGTCTTCTATAATGGTAAATCCAGGTTTGAATACCACATATACGGTTACCGTTACAGATGTCAATGGATGTACTGCAACAGCTAGCAGAATGGCTTCAGTAATGTCACTTCCTGACGTAAATATTAATGGTGAAGATCAGATCTGTGAAGGTTCTTCAGTGTTGTTGACAGCAACAGGTGGAGTTCAATTTTTATGGAATACTGGTGAAATTCAAAATGTAATATATGTAACACCTAGTACCACAACAACTTATAAAGTTACAGTCACGGATACGAATGGATGTACAGGCACAAGTGCTTTTGCTGTTGTTGTAAATTCTAATCCGGAGTTGGAAGTATCTGGTTCCGATGCATTTTGTATTGGAGGAAGTGCAACCTTAACTGCAAATGTCACAGGTACAACTATTTGCCAAAAAGATTGCGAAGATGAGTTATTATTAGTTTGGAATCTTGATGCATGTAATGCTAATGGTGCAAATAATCAGAACAATTACGAAGAGTTTACTTCTATTAGTATTTCAAATGGTGGTATGTCAAGTGTAACCGGTTCAAGTTTAAGTCGTGAAAGAGGCGACCATTCTTGCACACCTGATGGCAATGGTGGTGCTGGTCTTTGTTTTGGTGTACTAGAAAGTTGCGACCCTAATAATTATAATCCAATTAATGGCCTAAAATTTTCAGTGATTTTAGATCCAAATGAAACTGCTAGTCTTACTAAATTGACTTTTAGAGAGCAATCACCACTCATATGGGTGACGACAAATGGGGCATCTGGTATCAATGACTACAATGAAAAATATCTTATAAGGGTATATAAAAATGGAGAATTAGTTTTCTCACAAAATGAATTATCAACTGAAAGGACTTGGAATGTAGAAACTTTTGATTTTTCAAATCATGCTGAATTTAATAATTTGACAGCTACCACGACCTTCACTTTTGAGCTATACGGATATTGTACAGTTGACCGTGGTGGTAATATGCCTGGTTGGGAATTAGATGATATAAAAATTTATGGTGGAGAATGTCCTTCTTCCCCGACACTTGAATCATCTTCTTTTCTTTGGTCTACAGGTGATACTACTGCACAAATTATTGTTACCCCAAATCAAACAACAACATACACGGTTACTGTCACTGATTGTAATGGATGTTCTGCTACAGATTCAGCTGTTGTTACAATATTCCCACTTCCAACGGTTTCAATTACAGGACAGGACGCGATTTGTTTAGGGGACTCTACTTCTTTAATTGCTAGTGGTGGAAACCAATATGTATGGAATAATGGTGCAACAACAGCTGAGATAATGGTTTCACCTACCGAAACAACAACTTACAGCGTGACGGTCACAGATTCCAATAATTGTGAGAACACATCACAAAAAACGATTACAGTTAATCCTAAACCTATCCCAGTGATTGTTGGAGATACAGAAATATGTCTTGGTGATACGGCTGTTTTATATGGATCTGGTGGAGGATCTTATTTGTGGAGTACAGGAGAAACAACTTTTTCAATATCTGTCACTCCAATTGTAACTACATCATATTCTTTGACAATAACAAATGCGTTTTTGTGTAGTGATTCAGCAGTAACAACTGTTATTGTCAATCCACTACCAGTAGTAAGTATTGATGGAAACACAATATTATGTTTAGGTGAAACTACAACACTAACAGCTAGTGGAGGCAATAACTACAATTGGAGTAATGGTGCTACAACAGCTAGTATTACTGTAAATCCAATTATCACAACTTCCTACAATGTGACTGTAACCGACCTAAATGGTTGTTCAGAAACAAGTAGCATTCAAGTAATAGTAAATCCTTTACCTACTATAATTATAAGTGGAGATACCGAAATCTGTATTGGAGACAACACGACTTTGACAGCTAGTGGTGGCAGTGTTTACATTTGGAATACCGGCGATACTACAGCTTCTATCAATGTTACACCATCTGTAAATACTAATTACAGCGTAACAGTGACAAATATAAATGGATGTAATGATTCTGCAAATGTAACAGTGATTGTAAATCCTTTACCTATAGTTACTATTACTGGAGATACTGAAATTTGTAAAGGACAAACCACATCTTTAACAGCAAATGGTGGAACCATTTATAACTGGAGTAATGGAGCATCTACACCAAATATTGATGTTAATCCAGACGAGACCACGACCTACACCGTAGTAGTTACAGATGGGAATGGTTGTACGAATACAGGGACAG
>DAOLFJ010000038.1:0-20196 GCA_035326365.1 Saprospiraceae bacterium
GGCAATCCCAAAAAAGTAAAAGTGAACGAAAACATCTAAAAAAGTCTTCTATAGTTGTTGATATGTGAAATGGCCTGAATTCGTTCGGGCCATTTTTTTTATTACCAAAATGAAACTACAAATATAGTTCAAAATCCAATCCATTACTTTCTACACCATTGACAACCAGAGCTATTTTATGGGTACCGATATAGTGTTTCCTAGTAGTTAAGTCTATGAATTTATGTTTTTTTGTACCTGACAAAATTTCTCCTTCTGACAATGTAGGTTCCGCTATTTTGAATATCTTTTTGGAATGCTGACCGTTAGATTTTACAAAATGGATGACATATTCAAGTCTGAATTTTGCTGATGTCTTTTCCTTATTTGCAATTTTATAATCAAAAGAAAGCACGTCTCCTAGGGTCAATTGATCGTTAGATATTCCAAAATGTGTCACTTCAAACATAGTTTTTGATGAAGTGCCGAATAGATCTAAAACTTCATGGTGACCTTTTTTGAGCAATGTCCTAGATGCATGTTTCAATATCCAATCGGTATTTTTTGTCTTTCCTTTCCACTTTTTTATGATGTCGATGACTAGGTCTGGATGGTCTTTTGATATATCATTCAGATTATTGGCCACACTTTTTCTAACGTATTCTGATGGATCATCTTTGAGATTTTCTAAGATGGGAATAATCGGAGTAGGGTCTACTACAAATTGTTTGAGCTGCAATCCCCATGGTAATCTCGGACGACAACCTTCACTTGCATATCTTCTTATGTATGGATTTGAATGTTTGCTCCACTTAAGCATCTGAGCCATCATTTCTTTAGGGTATTTAACAAAATAATGTCTTCCCGCAAATTCAAAACTAGTGAAAACAGTCATAAATTCAATAGCCGGAATAGACAGGTCTAGATCTTCGATCATGTGTGCAGGTATCAGGTCTGCCATAAATAAATATGCAAAATTCTGATCGTTGACACCACTTTTTCTCAGTTCATTGACAATACTGATAATTATGGTAACTTTTTCATGATTTTGAGTGGGAAGAAGTTTGCCAGTGTGCAGCGTAAGGTGAGCCATTCTTTGTTTCAGTTCTTTTGATTCCCACGAGTCGTCTCTGACAGAATCCATAAACTGGTCAAGGTTAACATCAGTTAGAACAGATTTTAAGGCATTTGTATAGGTATTAAAAAAATGATCATTATATACATTTTTGAGTAAGTCGGCCATCTAGTACAAATTTTATTTATTTCAAATAAAAAAGAGAAGGTGTATATGACAGTACACCTTCTCTCAAAAAGCAAAATTATATTATTTTCTTAAACTCCCTATTATTAGATCACCATTTCTTTTTCGCTGACCAGTTTTCTAAGATTGATCAATGCATATCTCATACGACCTAGTGATGTATTTATACTGACACGCGTCATTTGGGATATCTCCTTAAAACTCATATCTGCATAGTGTCTCAGTATCACCACTTCTCTTTGCTCATCTGGCAATTGGTCTATTAATTCTCTCAATCTTCTGTGTATTTGGCTTTTGATGATGGAGCCTTCCATATTATCATCTTTAGACTCGATGATGCTGAAAATATCAAACGTCTCTGTATTAGACACTTTTGACATTCTTTTTGATCTTCTGAAATGATCTACACACATATTGTAAGCAATACGCATGGCCCATTGCAAAAATTTGCCTTCGTTATTATATTTGTCTCTACGCAAAGTATCTACGATCTTGATAAATACTTCTTGGAAGATATCTTCTGCAAGTTCTGTGTCTTTGACAAATAAGTATATGGACGTATATATTTTGTCCTTATGTCTTTTTAATAAAAACTCGAAAGCTGTCTGATTTCCTGAAAGGTAAAGAGAAATCAATTCTTGATCGTTTAACATCTTAAGCTGCATACCTACACAATTATGGGTTAAATAAATTTTCTTATTTTAGTGTAGAGCTGTATTCTATAAACGCTTAATTTTGACTGATGTTAAAGAAATAAATTAATTATGAATTGCAAAGATAACGATGTTTCTCAATTTGTCAATACTTTGTTAAAAAAATATTTCATAAACTATGCCAAAGTCCATGAATCCCTTAGAAAATAAATATCATTTTTAAGGTTAATCGACTTTTTGGGACGGCATCAGTATATTATTTCATACTTCGTTTAACAGCCCAAAATGAACAGTTAGCGCTGAATATAGCAAAAAAATGGCAATCGATCACACAGACCGATTGCCAATCAAAACTACATATTATGAAAAACTACCTCAACTTTATTACTTAATCTCTATTGTTTTAGGCTCTTTTGCTTTTGCTTCTTCTTTTTTAGGAAGGGCTACTGTGAGAATACCGTTTTGATACTCTGCTACAATTTTTTCTGCATCAACAGTATCAGTGATATGAAAAGATCTCTTGAATGAACTGAAATTAAATTCTTTTCTCGTCCATTTTCCAGCTTCGTTTTCTTCTGTATTAGTTTCTTTAGAAGCTGAGATGGTGAGTTGTCCTTTTTCAAGCGCAATGTTAAAATCTTTTTTCTCTAATCCTGGTGCCGCCAATTCTAGTACAAACTTATCATCAAGTTCGCTGATATTGACAGAAGGATTGGTGACCGCAAAGTCATTACCTACAAAATCAGAGATACTTCTGTTGAATACATCATCGATGATATTTGAGAAACTTCTACCTTGTAAAAAAGGATTTACTTTTACGATGTTCATGATTTTATGATTTAAATGGTTAAAAATATGGTTAAAATTAAAGGATTTCGATTTTTTTAGGTTGTGCTTTTTCGCCTTTCGGAACAGTTATGTTTAAGATACCTTGTTCAAAAGTTGCAGAAATTGCATCAGCATTTACATCTTCTGGCAAAGTAAATGTGCGTGTAAATTCAGTAGGTGCAAACTCTTTTTTCAAGAATTTCACATCGTTGTTGGCTTCTTGTTTGCCTTGTACTATCAGGATATTTTTTTCTTGTTTGATTTCCACATTGGATTTGTTAAATCCTGGGATGGCAAGACTGATCAAAAAATGTCCATCAAATTCCTTGATATTTGCAAAAGCTGGAGATTTTTTCACTTGATGTGGCAATTGACCTACAGATGGATTTGCAAAAGATTTAAAATGATTTGGTCTTTGAATTTGACTTACTGGTCTGAACATTACATTTGTCATGGTATAAATATTTTACTTTTTTTTAAAAATTGAATTACAATCAATCCTATTCAAATTTTATTCCACCACATTTTTCAGACCCAATTTGACAGTTTTTATCAAATATTCATGCCATAATGTCCGTTTTAAATTAAACAACATGCCATATTGGCCGATTCGTTCTCGATTCTAGCCAAAGCAAATCAAATTATTCGTCAAAATAAATGCATAGTTGTGACAAATAAATTCTGCAACTTCACTACCTTTGGGCAAACAAATCCATTATTAAAATCATTAACCATATACCATGTTAGATACACCTATCACACATCTCCACATTGCACTCGGGGCCAAAATGGCTGAATTTGCAGGCTACAATATGCCTATTTCTTATACTACCATCACAGAAGAACATCATGCTGTGCGGAATGGCGTGGGCGTTTTTGATGTTTCTCACATGGGTGAATTTATCGTCAGAGGCAAACAAGCATTGGATTTAGTTCAAAAAGTAACAAGTAATGATGCTTCAAAACTTGCCATTGGAGACGCTCAGTACAGTTGCTTGCCAAATCTTACTGGCGGAATTGTAGATGATTTATTAGTATATCGTCTTCCTGAAGATATGTGTAGCGAAGGCGAACAAGCTTTTATGCTCGTAGTCAATGCGTCCAATATTGATAAAGATTGGAATTGGATTTCATCTCAGAATGAATTTGATACTCGTATGATCAACATATCTGACAAAACTGGTTTGATAGCAGTCCAAGGACCAAAAGCAGTCGAAACACTTCAAAAACTTACAGATATCAATCTAAGTGACATTAAATATTATTCGTTTACCAAAGGAAAAATAGCAGGTATTGACAATGTCCTGATATCTGCCACAGGATATACTGGTAGTGGTGGATTCGAACTTTACGTTGCTAATGAACATACCGAAGACCTTTGGAATGCTGTATTCGAAGCAGGTAAAGCTTTTGACATCAAACCATGTGGCTTAGGCGCAAGAGACACTCTGAGACTTGAAAAGGGATTCTGTTTGTATGGCAATGACATCGATGACAATACATCACCACTCGAAGCAGGCTTGGGTTGGATAACAAAATTGAAAAAACCTGCAGTATTTAATGGCCAAGACTGGATGACCAAACAAAAAGAAGCAGGTCTTACTAAAAAACTAGTAGGTTTCACCATGCAAGAAAGAAGAGTACCAAGACATGGGTATTTGATCATGGATGAAAATGATACGGAGATAGGGGTAGTGACATCAGGCACTCAGGCTCCATCATTGGACATTCCAATAGGTATGGGATATGTACCGACAAGTCACGCAGCTATAGGAAGCAAAGTATATATTCAGGTGGGTAAAAAGAACCTTGAAGCTACTGTGTGCTCCATTCCTTTTTTACCATAATTGTGCGATTTTCAGATAAATCTGAAGCAACCGTTTAAAGACATTTGAAAATAAATATAAATATTTTTCAAAAAATGATGCTAAAAATTTGTGAGTATAAATAAGAGTCATATATTTGCACTCGCTTTTGAAGAAAGGCAGTATTGAAGTCATTTAAGACAAATATTTGGGAGATTAGCTCAGTTGGTTCAGAGCACCTCGTTTACACCGAGGGGGTCGGGGGTTCGAGCCCCTCATCTCCCACCATTTAAAAGTTTAAAGCAGTTATGATTCATTTCATAGCTGCTTTTTTATTTTAATCAAATTTGATGAAACGAATACTTGCTACATGAATAAAGAACTAAAAATATTAACTCAAGTCTTACTTTTTCAAATCCAGTGAAATAAAAAATGGCTCCCAGAAATCGTCCTGAAAGCCATTTTTTACATTATTCTTTTGTTCCTAATAAGTACTTAAGGTTTTACTTCCTTAAATGCTTTTTCGAAATCTCCTGCTTTTACATAAACCATTTTGGAAGGGTCTAGATATTTTGCCATTACTTTATTAATATCTGCTACACTAAGCTTCATGATTTTTTCTTCAAGGGCTTTGTCCCACATCATATCACGATCAAGTCTCATATTGTTAGCTAACTTACCCAACAATGCTCTGTCTTGTGCTCTCGATACTACCTGTCCTTGGATCCAACCTGATCTAGCTGCATCAAGCTCTTCTTGTGTGAAACCTGTAGATCTTACCTTGTCCATTTCTTCTTTAAAAGCTGTCTGAACTTTATCTCTATTTTCAGGAGCATAGATAGCATATGCGCCGAAATTGCCAGAATCATCTTGACTACTTCCATAAAACCAAGAACCTACACCATAACTCAAACCTTCTTTCTGACGAATTCTAGTAGCTAATCTTGAATTTAAAAATCCACCACCTATCATGAAATTACCAATCACCATTGCTGCATAATCTGGATGACTATCATTAATCTGCAACGGTAATGAAGCAAAAAACATAGCATTTGGTTTGTCAGGCGTATTTATATTTTCATCTACGGGTTTTACAGCAATATATGGGTCAGTGATTCTTTCATATTTCGATGGTGTCTTCCAGTCGCCAAAATATTTAGTCAACTTTGTATTGGCAGTTGCCTTGTCAAAATCACCTACGATTGTTGCTGTTGCTTCACTAGCGCCATAATTCTCTGCGTAAAATTTCTTTACATCATCCAAGGTTACTGCCTTCATAGCATCTATTTCTTCTTGAAGTGTCATTACGTATCTAGCATCACTTTTCGGGTATGGATTAGTGATCACGCTAATTCTATTATTTGCTACCGATCCTGGATCAGAAAGTTGTTCTTCCATACCAGCGATTTGTTCTGTTTTTAGCTTGTCAAACTCTTCTTGTGTAAATGCAGGATTAAGCGCCATGTCACCTATCAGGTCTAAGACTTCATTTAAATTTTGATTTGTTGTCTCAGCATTAAACGTAACACTAGACTGACCGCCGTACACATTCACACGCGCTTTCAATGCATCCAATTTGTCTTGGATAGCTTGTCTGCCTTGCGACTTTGTACCTTTGTCTATCATAGAAGCCGTGAGCTGAGCTACACTAGATTTGCCAACCAATGATTTTGGTGAACCATATCTTAGCGTAATATTTGCATTTACTGCATCTCCACGATTTTGTTTTGGTAACAGGGCATATTCTAATCCTGATTTCTCTTTGCCTTTCGTAGTTCTCTTTTCGATATTCTCAAATGATGGATCGAACTCTTCGCCTTGAGCGATTAATTCTTTACCTACATAACCGTTCACAAGACTCGCTACATCTGGAGCAGCAGGTGTTTCCACTCTATCAGGCGTAGCTTCTGGCATAAAAATACCAATCGTTCTATTAGAAGGCTTAAAGTATTTATTTGCCACTTCAAGGACATCAGATAAAGTTACCTTCTCCACTGCGTCTCTATATAAGAAATACAATCTCCAATCACCCTGTGCGATGTATTCACTGATATTCATACCCACTCTGTCAGACGAATTAAATCCAAGATTCCATTGCTTGAGTAATCTACCTTTTGATCTTTCTAATTCTTCTTGTGTTGGTTGGTTAATTTTCAGACTGTCCAAAGTAGCAAGCATGATGTTTTTTGCTTCTTCGAGATTATCTTCCTTTCTACATGTGACGTTGATATATATAAACCCTGGTTCTTTAAGGCTTGGTGCAAAACTCCATATATAAGAAGCTTTTTTGGATTCTACTAATGCTTTGTAAAGTCTGCCTGATGGCTCGTTACTAAGGATTTCATCTATGACAGCTATAGCAGCATAATCTTTGTGAGATCCTGGCGCGGTGTGGTAACTGCAACTCACTACTTGCACATCTCCTGTACGACGTAGTACTACTTGTCTTTCGCCATCTTGGGTAGGCTCTTTTGTGTATGTGATTTCTAATTTTCTTTCAGGGCGTGGTATTTTAGAATAATATTCATCAATAAGTGCAAGTGTTTTTGACTCGTCAAATTTGCCTGTTACTGTCAATATTGCATTATCTGGTTGGTAATATTTTCTATAAAATGCCTGAAGTCTTTCGATAGGCACATTTTCGATATCGGCTCTTGCTCCGATCGTACTGTTTCCGTAATTGTGCCATAGGTAAGCCGTACTCAGTACTCTTTCCATAAGTACTCCTGATGGATCATTTTCACCACTTTCGAACTCGTTTCTTACCACTGAAAACTCACTATCAAGATCCTTTTTTGCAATGTACGAATTGATCATTCTATCTGCTTCTAAGTCTAGCGCCCATTTTAGATTCTCTTCTGTGGCATTAAAAGTTTCAAAATAATTGGTCCTATCATACCAAGTAGTACCATTAGGACGGGCTCCATGCTCTGTAAGCTCTTGAGGAATATTCGGGTGACGAGGAGTACCTTTGAAAACAAGGTGTTCGAGTAAGTGCGCCATACCTGTTTCGCCATATCCTTCATGTCGTGATCCGACCATGTAGGTAATATTAACGGTAATGGTTGGTTTGGAAGGGTCTGGGAAAAGCAAGACTTTAAGTCCGTTTTGCAAATTGTATTCAGTGATACCTTCTACGGAAGTTACTTTGGTCATACCTGCTGGTATTTTGACTTGAGCATTTATCATAGGTACGAAGGCGACCAAACTAAAAAGAAGTGTGTAAATTAACTGTTTGCGCATAGCTTTAACAATTTAAATGGTTAAGAAAGTGATTTGTCAACAAGATAACAATATTATGACAATTTTTATTTTTTAATTCATAATATTTATACAAAATCCGTAGAATTATCTACGAACACAAGGATTTTTATTTGGATAATTTGGAAAGGTAACGTGTTTGATAAATAGTAATCCCTCCTAACAAGAATAGATATTCTACACTTTCAAAACACCTTTATCACCTTTACAGGACAGTGTTCTGCCGTTTGTTTGCTTAGTTCGAAACTATCAAATGGTATTTCCAAAATATGGGTATCTTTCTTAAGATGGCTATTGACTAAGGTGGCTTTACCATCTTTTTTGGAAAGTCGCCAGTATTCGGGTTGCATCTCAAAACAAATATTACAACCAATACATTTGTTGCGATAGTGGATGATTTTAGCCATTTAAAGCAACGATTTTGTAAAGTTTGTCATTGGATTTTAAAGGCTTGGGGAAAGGGAAAGTGATTTTATCTCCTTTGTTGGCTTCTGTTTGTTTGATACCGTTGACGATAAGTTCATCAAGTACTATTTTGTCTGATCCTGTATTCCTACCTATGACCATTAAATGCTCGCCTGCACGGATAGTTCCTGTTTCTACCAGAAATTCCGCTACATTAATGTTGGGATAATATTTGGTCGCTTTAGCAAGGTAGATTTTCTTTTCTGCGGCTAACGATCCTGGATTTTTTGTCCATTCTCCTAGTTTTCTTCCCATAAAATAACCTTCCCAAAATCCACGATTATAAACTTTGTCTAGTTCTTGTAGCCAAAGACTGATTTTTTCTTCTGTATAACTACCATCCATCACAGCATCTATGGCTTCTTTGTAACTTTTAGTAGTAGCATAGACATATTCGACAGACTTGCTGCGACCTTCTATTTTAAATACGTCTATGCCAGCTTCTATCAATTCATCTACAAACTCGATAGTGCAGAGATCTTTGGGAGACATGATGTATTCATTATCAATTAGTAACTCATTGCCAGTTTCTAGATCGGTTACTTGGTAAGGTCTTCGACAGTTTTGAACACAAGCTCCTCGATTGGCAGAAGCATTTTTTTCGTGGAGACTTAAGTAACATTTGCCAGAAACGGCCATACACAGAGCCCCGTGAACAAAGGTCTCAATTTTCATCAATTCACCCGAAATACCTCGTAAATCTCGCCTTGCTATCTCTGATGTAATATGTGCCACCTGCTTTAATGTAAGCTCTCTTGCTAGTACAACCACGTCTGCCATTTGTGCAAAAAAAGCAACAGACTCTATATTGCTGACATTCGCTTGCGTGCTGATGTGAAGCGGCATTCCTATAGATTTGCACATTTCAAAAACTGCAAAATCTGACGCTATTACTGCATCTATTCCTTGATTTTTACATTCCATAATGATCTTACGAGCCAACTGCATATCATAGTCAAAAACTACAGTATTGAGCGTAAGATAAGCCATTATGTGATGGCTTTTGCAAGTCTGCGCTACCTCAGCGATATCTTCTATCGTGATAGTAGGGATAGATTTTGTTCGCATATTGAGCTGCTCCACTCCGAAGTAAATGGCATCTGCACCACCACGAATGGCTGCGTGTAAAGACTCAAATGATCCTACAGGAGCAAGCAATAAAGGTTTTTTATAAGAAGACATAGCGCGAAAAAATGTTAGGCAATTGAATTAAACAAAATCTAGTTTAGCAGTAAAATGTCTCAAGATTTCTGCTTCTTCTGTGATCTTCATACCCTTAATTTGATTTCTTTCTTCGAATACTTCGATGATCACTTCTGCCACATAATCTATATGACTTTGGGTATACACTCTACGCGGGATAGCTAATCGTACAAGTTCAAGTGCCGCGGGAACTAAATGATGGTTTTCGTCGTATTTCCCAAACATGAGCGAACCTATCTCTACACATCTGATACCACCTTTTATATATAAGGCGCAAACCAATGCTTGTCCGGGATATTGGTCAACAGGTATATGCGGTAAAAACTGTTTGGCGTCCAGATAGACAGCATGACCACCAGCAGGTAACATGACAGGTACACCTGCTGCACTCAATTTTTGGGTAAGGTATTCTGTACTTCGTATCCTATAATGTAGATAATTTTCTTCCATCACTTCATACAATCCTATCGCTATCGCCTCCAAATCACGACCTGCCAATCCACCATACGTAGGAAAACCTTCCGTAATAACCAATAGATTTCTGCACTTAGTGGCCAGTTCGGGATCGTTCAGCGCCAGAAAACCACCAATATTGGCAAAAGCATCCTTTTTGGCACTCATGGTACAGCCGTCTGCATACGAAAATAATTCATTGGCTATTTCTTTGATAGACTTATCAGCGTATCCAGCTTCACGGGTTTTGATGAAGTAACAATTCTCTGCAAATCTACATGCATCAATGTATAAGGTGATATTGTGCGTTTTACAAATACGACTAGTCTCTCTGATATTTGCCATACTTACAGGCTGTCCACCACCAGAATTATTAGTCACCGTAATGATGACCATTGCGATGTGCGAAGAACCATGGGAAGCTATATAATTTTCGAGTGCATCTATATCTATGTTTCCTTTGAAAGGTGCGGGAATCGTGGGTGATTTCCCTTCTTTACAAATCATATCTATCCCTTTGCCACCAGCAAACTCAATATTGGCTCTTGTGGTATCAAATAGCGTATTGGAAATAAAAACTTTGCCTTTTCCGCCTGTAATGCTAAACAATATCTTCTCTGATGCTCGTCCTTGATGCGTAGGTATGACGACCGACATGCCAGTAATATCTTTGACAGCGCTTTCGAATCTGTAAAAACTAGGACTACCCGCATAAGATTCATCACCCATCATCATGCCTGCCCATTGCGCACTACTCATCGCACTAGTACCACTATCGGTAAGGAGATCGATCATTACATCATCTGAATGCAATAAAAATGTATTGTAATATGCGTCTTTTAAAGCTTGTCTTCTATAGGTCTCCGTATTAAAATGTATCGGTTCTACAGATTTTATTCTGAATGGCTCAATGATTGTTTTCACCTTACTTTTTTATTTTGGGTGCAAAAGTAGGATGAAAAGACAGAAGCTTTTATGATTTAAATCATCTTGAAAAAGTAGTTTGTAATGAGTTCTTTAATTACTTGAGTCTTAAAAAACGCAAAAGACAACTTCTTTAAAAACGGTTGTCTTTGCATTTTGGGAACGTATGTTTAGAGTTTATTTAACTTACCAAAACTGGTTTTCCAGCAAAAATTATTGTAGGTTGTAGTGTGACCTGTGATTTTATAGAATTAGAAATCAAACACGCACTTTCTGATTTGTGCAAGATTCTCTCTGCTTTCTCAGCATCTGCTTCGTGTACGATATTTAGAAAAGGTTTGAGAATTACTTCCGTCATTATGTACTTGCCATCTACTTTGTCCAATATCCCTTCAGATTCACATGAAAAGGAAACGAATTCGAGTTTTGAATTTTCGGCTACGGCCAAAAAAGTAGTCATAAAACAACTATTGACACCTGCTGTAAAAAAATGCTCTGGTGACCAAACACCGTCTACTCCCTTAGGAAATTGTGGTGGTGTAGCTACATCGATAGCATCTAGAAGTTCAGGTGAAGAAACTTCTCCTATTCTGTCAGCCACCCATTTTAGATTTACATTAAATATATGTGGTTCCATTTTATTTTGGTTTAATTATTTCGAAATCGGGTTCTTTCCACGCTTTGTTTTCATCAACTGATTTTTGGGGAGTGCATCCTGCTGGACCACATCCTGTATTGGTAGCAGCTTGAAAAAGTAAAAAAGCCCCAAAAAAGCCTGAAATATTGTCACTTCCCGTTATTGCTTGATATACAAAAAAAAGACCTAAACCCAATCGCAACCAACGCATGAAGTGCCAGTTGTGGAGCAGTGTATCTGTCATAATGTTAAAATTGTAGTGAAAGTGACTTGTAATAATTTACGGTCATCCATGAACCACCATTGACACATGATATGCCATTGGCTGATAGATATCCTTCGGCTTGACCACTTCTATTGCCTGATGCGCAACATAAAATAAGAGGTGTTTTCAATTTTTTCAATTCATTCAGTCTTGCTGGGATTTCATTTAATGGGAAATTTACTGAACCAGGTACATTACCACCCATAAATTCGCCTGGAGTACGCACATCTACAATTGTGCCTTTATTTTCTGTGATTAAATGTTCAATATTCATAATATTAATATTTTTAATGGTACAAAGGTAAGGGTAGTGAAAGTAATGGTTTGTTACTATTGTTACAGATGTATAAGTTTTATACCATGAGTGTCTTTTACCACTCAGAGCACTAAGATGACCACTAAAAACAACTAAAATAATACAAAACGACTTTGCCTTCTTAGTTATTCCCTTAGTGTACTAAGTGGTTAATATTTAGTATTTTTCCACAGTTGAGATTCACCTAATTCCCCATGTTTTGTCCAAACCGTGGTATCAATGATGCTAGATCTACTTTGATCAATAATGATGACATCAGCACTCTGATCAAGTATATTACCCAAGTTTATATCATTGGTTATTTTTTTCATTGGCGTATGCCAAAAGAAAGATTCTTCATGGATAAATACTTTTGTATCCTTAAAATCACTTACGTCATAAGTTGCCAATGAATTGCCGAAACCATTGACGTCGTAATAATAAAGGTGAAATGGAAATTTATTGAAATTCGCATAAGTAAAATAACTAATCAAAGTCAAAAGAAAGAATGACAAAAAATAGTTATAAATCCTTTTTCTATCTTCAATTAAAACAACAATCAAAATTAAAGATAAGTACCAAATCATCAGCCCATGACTCACCAAATTTCTATAAAATGGTAACTTCTTTAGCACTATGGACATCATCAAAAATACAAGTATTAAACTAAAAGCATATAAACCTAAATCCGTTTTCTTTTGTCCTAGCCATGCTAAAATAAAAGACAATAATATCATAAAAACTCCCAACCAAGTATAAGAACCTGTACCAAAAAAATCATTAAACAATCCCTGAAAATAACCATTAGTAAGCGCATTTTTGATAAATACAATGGTACTTTCTTGACCAGATTCGACATATTTATTATCCAAAATAGATGCCCATCCTGAAAAAGTTACTGTTGGTAAATATAATATTAAAACAATAATAAAGATCTGTAGAGTACTCAAAACAAACCTGTGATCAAGTTTTGTTTCTTTAATCATTTTTACACAAAACCCACAAGTCAATCCTACCCAAAGGTATAAATAAGAAGGCATCGTCCACATACCTAAAGCATTTACGAATATATAAAATATCATATTGCTTCCTTCATGAGTCCTACTATAATAATATAATTGCGCAAATGCAATCCATCCTAACAATAAATGAAGACTGTAACCACGAGCTTGTGTAGAAAAACCCATGATAGGAAATACTGACAGTAGCAATAGAATAATGAGTATTCTAGTCACCTTGGATTGGGTGAAATTTCCAGAAAATGTATAGATATTTACCATCATGATTGCTGTAAATACACCAGACAACAATCTTCCAGCAAATACTAAATCATCCGAAATATACTTAAACCAATGATTGATACTGTTGTAAAAAATATGATTATTCGGAAGTGGGTAATGACTGATGGTCTGAAAAAATGGTTTATCGGCAAAATTTAGTGCTGAAAACACTTCATCCGTAGCATAAAGTGCTTTGCCTTGCCAAAACCACCAATTAAGCATAGCTAATAAAAAAATTAATAAGCCTTCTATTGATATTTTTGGAATATAAAATTGAATTATCCCTTCTTCTGAATGATTTCTATTTTTATATAATGTCCATAAAACCATCAAACAAAAAAGGACCAAGGACCAAGAATACCATTGTCCAAAAGATTTGACATCAGGTGTAAAAAATAACGATGTCCACTGATCGCTTTTATAAAAATTTGGGTTGAGTTGTTGATACCAAAGTACTAAGTCTTGGTATGAATTTGCGTTGTACCAAAAGGCATAAAAAAATACACAACAACTAATTATTGACCAAAAAAGCAGCCAGAATGATGTAATTTTGATGTTCATTTTTACAAATTATAACTTTAGGTATTTTTACTGAATTTAAACAACAAAAAAACGCAACGATGAGTGCACTCTTGAATAACAAATTTATTGATAATCAAACGTTTTTCACCATGACTCTAAAGGGAAACGTTTGATTACCAATGCAGTAGAAACCAGGATTTTCTTGTCACACCACTTAATGAATTCCCGGAGTTGACTCTAATACAACAAATATAAATATTTCTAACATTACTACCGTTAAACCGTAGATTTATTGGGACCTCATCGTCACTTCATTTGTCATAAAAGCTAATTTCTATAGTAAAATCAAGCAATTTCATCGATAATATTTTCATTACCAAAAACAATAAAGCTATATTTGTCATTATAATGTCACAAAATCAAAAATTAAAACGAGTGAAGTATTTATTTAGTGTTGTATTAGTTTGTTTCATCTCTGTAGTTCATGCACAATTTCCTATGGGTGGCGGCGGAAAAGGGCCGACAATAAAAGGAAAAATTGAGGGTAAAGTGATCGATTCCCTTACAAATGATGCAGTAGGTTTTGCTACAATCTCTCTTAAGAAAAAGGGTAGTTCTATAGTCATTGATGGTGTATTGAGTGAGGATAATGGTCTTTTCAAATTTGACAATGTAGTCACAGGTGCTTATGATCTTTATGTGTCGTTTTTGGGTTACAACGAAAAAAAGGTAGCGGCAGTAGAAACAACTCTAAAATCTCCTGATATAAATGTAGGAAATATCTCACTAGTACCCGCCACCTTCCTGCTTGATGCTGTGGAGATCAAAGAAGAAAGGACACTTATAGAAAACAAAGCCGACAAACTAGTCTTTAATGCTGAAAATGATGCATCTATCGCTGGTGGAGATGCCACAGATGTATTGCGTAAAGTGCCTATGCTGTCTGTAGATTTGAATGGAAATGTGTCACTGAGAGGCTCACAAAACGTCAGAATACTGATCAATGGAAAACCATCTGGTATGTTTGCAAGCAATGTAGCAGACGCGCTCAAGATGTTTCCTGCGGATCAAATAAAACAAGTAGAAGTCATCACATCTCCATCTGCAAAATACGATGCTGAAGGTAGTGCCGGATTAATTAACATCATAACTAAAAAACAAAATATCGAAGGTATCGCTGGTAGCGTCAATGCGTCGGTCGGCAATAGACAGAATAGTCTTTTTACGAATCTCAATGTCGGTAAAGGTAGACTAGGATTAAGTGGCAGTGGTGCTTTGTTTTACTCAACACCAGCAGATGGTAAAACTTCATTTTTTAGGCAAGACGAAACCGATGCAGGTCCAAGAATCATCACACAAAATGGTACACAAAATACATCTAGACTTGGAGGCAATGGTTCAGTAAGTGCTTTTTATGACTTTAATGGTTACAACAGTATCAATAGTTCATTCAATTTTAGAGGGTTTGGGTTTGATCTTGATGGCACCACAGATGGTAGTCTTGCAGATCCAAGTCTTGGACTCAGTGATGTATTTACAAGAGAAAACACTGGGAATAACTTTTTCGGAGGATTTGACTGGAATACAGATTATACAAAAAAGTTTGAAAAACGTGAAGGCCAGGAGTTGTCATTTGGTGTACAATATTCAAAGCAAAACAACAACCAAGATAATACTGTCAAAGAAGTACACTCATTAGAGTTCTTGAATAGAGATACAGAAGTTTTTAATGAGGGTATCAATCATGAGACGACGGTTCAGGTGGATTATGTACACCCTTTTACCAAATCAGTAAAACTAGAAGCGGGGTCTAAAGCAGTCATCAGAAATATTATTAGTGATTATACGACTCAGATATTGACTTTCGGAAGTGGGTATGTGCCATTGGTAGAAACGTTTAAATATGACCAAGATGTGTATTCAGGATATGCATCAATGAATTTTTTGGTGGCCAAAAAATATTCAATTATAGCAGGTGCTAGATATGAAAAAACAGAGATTGCAGGTAAATTTGATGTGTTGGACTCACTCAACTTCAGTGGGATTGGTTATGAAAACTTTTTGCCAAATCTTGCCATCAGTCGTACATTCAAAAACTTCAGAACATTAAAACTTGCCTATAGCCAACGTCTACAAAGACCAAGTTTACAATTTATCAATCCATTTAATAATAATAGTGATTTTATAAATAGGACTGAAGGCAATCCAGAGTTAGATCCAGAAATAGTCCATCAAGTAGAAGTGGCATATAATATTACCTGGAAAGGATTCACAACATTTTCTTCGGTATTTTACAAGTACACTGATGGTATTATAGAACAAATATTGAACATCGACAACAATGGACTTTCGGTCAATACATTCAAAAATATAGGTACTAATAATTCTGTTGGGTTTAACACGTTCATTTCCAAAACAGTAAATCTCGTCACATTGCGTACGGGTGGTAACTTTGCCACATACAATGCCACAGGTATCGTCAATGGGCAGAATGCATCTAGAAAAAGTTATGAATACAATCTATTTATGAATGGCGAGATCAAAATAACTGGAACATTAAAAGCTGACTTCTTTGGGTTTTTCAGATCTCCAGTACGTACTATCCAAGGAGATAATCCGGCTTTTACTATATATGGAATGGGCATGAGAAAGGAGTTTAAAAACTCAAGTATAGGTATCACACTGATAGAACCATTTAATGCAGATAAGTTTTTTAATTCTAATATAAAAACAGATGCTTTTACTCAGACTTCTTCTTTCAGCATCCCTTTCCGTTCGATAGGTCTAAACTACAGATATAAGTTCGGAAATGTAGACTTTAAGGAGCGTAAATCAAAAGTCAAAAACAATGACCTCAAGCAAGGTGGTGACAATCAAGGTGGAGGTGGAGTAGGCACTGGGACTCCAGGAAGCTGATAAAATTAGATCAAGTAGCTACTTAAGTCCTTTAGGTGGCTACTTGTTTTAACATTACACTTCTAGAAATTGCAACAAATAAAATTTTAATTGATGTTATGAAAAAGTGACATATACTCAAGGTTTTCTAAAAGTTTAAGCTTCACTGTTGCGACTACTACGTCTATTTATCATTATACCTATCACAATTGAAAAAACGCAATACGTTGTAAAAAACAAAGCACCAGGTGACAACTTCGAATTATTGATCGTTTCTACTGCAAATCCACCTTCATTATTGGCTATTGAATTCAGCTGAGATGAAATGATACCATAAAAACCAATATAAGCCATAAACATAGCGACTACAAATACATCTGCCATACTCCATTTGCCTAAGTAAAAAATGATATTTTGTACCAGTTTATTATTTGCGATTTTGGAAGAATATAGATATGCTGTTGATAATAATAACTTCACTAACGGAAATACAATACTAAAAAACAAGATCATAATCCCTACTATTTTTATGTCAAGTCCACGAGCTTTGATCAACGTTTCAGTTACATCAAGGATGGATTTGCTTTGGTAATACATATATTGTCTTTCAAAACCGACGTCGCTCCCAAGTAAGTTTATAGTGAATGAGTTGAGTACTGCTTCGATGTCTATCATAGGTAGTGAGATACCAAGCAATAGCAATATGACAGAATTGATAGTGATCAGTGTAATGCTCATTTTAAATCCTAAGACAGAGATAAAAACCCAAGAAAGTACAAATGACAATAATAATCCACCATAAATCCATTGAATCATACTTTCGATACTTTTTTCTTGATTTGCTATTTTTGATGTAAGCAATTCATTTGTCTCAGCTAAATCTTCAGTTTTGTATTTATTATAAATATTTTGTCGTGGATCTACATAAGTTTGGAGGTCTTCATCCTTGATGATTTTTTTTAGTTCAGCTCGCATGATGTCTCTCAACTGTGGCTCCTGTTTCTTTAATTCGTTAGCGAGTTCTACAGCCATTCCGGGTATGTATTTAGGGATATTCAGGAGTTTTATTTGTACGCCTGTATTTTCCTTTATAAGCTTTAAAAAAAATTTATTGACCTTCTCATTTTTTTCAGCTTCTGCAAATATATTTTCGAAAATCTTTCCACTATCTATGTATTCCTTATTAAGTCCACGCAAATATTTTTCTAATTCTATGATAACTTGGTCATAAGCTTTCTCTGAAATTTCAAACTCACTTATCCTATTTTCAAAGACTTTAAGGGCTTCGATTTTCCAATGTTGGATATTGAAAAGACCATAATTTATCTTGTTTATCTCAGCAAGATCTTCTTTATTTTCTTTCAATAATTTATAATCATAGTGCAAATTTATGGCAAAATAAGCAGCAAAAACTAAGAAGACAGAAACGATGGTGGATATGATATACTTCACTATTGATCTTGATTTCAATGATAAATATGTCAAAAGTAGTCAATACAAATAAATATTTTTGTCTTATTCCCAATTATTTAGAATTCGTGTAGGGGAATGAAGGTTTTATTCGTTTCTTTGTTATGTTAATATAAATCATTATGATGGAGATCAGACATTCTATTCTATTTTGTTTTGCTTTTTTCATACTTAGCCATTTGAGTGCGCAAGACGTTATGTTTCCTGATAGACATAGTACAACATTTTCGGAAGCATGGTTGTCGTGTCAGACAGCACCTTCGCCAAATCCCTTGAGAGGTAATGGACATTGGATACTTTATAATCTAAATGACACCTACGCTTTACAAAATTCTAAAATATGGAATTTTAATACACCTGAAAGAATCAATAGTTACAACAACGAAACTTGGAGTAGAGTAGCCTTGCAAGGGAAACTAGCTGATGGGATGAGAGACGTCCTAATAGATTTATCCGTAGATGGTATTAATTGGCAAGAATGGGGAAGGTTTACTATTCCCATAGGACCTGGATCGTCTATGTATCAAGGTGTAGCTGGCCCAGATTTTGGAGGTAAAATAGCAAGATATGTACTCATCACAGGGTTGTCAAATCATGGAGGTACTTGTTATGGACTAAGCGAAATCAAAATATTTGGTTCCGTTGCTACTATAAGTGCTACAGAAGATCCATTAAAAGATGCTTCAATAACTGCTAGTCCAAATCCTTTCAATAACGGCTCTGTGATAAGTCTGACTGACTTTCCTACAGGAGAAGCTAGAATTTCACTTGTAGATATCAATGGAAGAGAAATATTTTCAAACAATATAGATATCCAAAGTAATAATACTACTTTTGACATCTCAGGTGCACAATTATCATCAGGATTATATCTCCTAAATGTATCTCAAAATGGTGCGTCCAAATCCATAAAACTGGAAGTAATTAAATAGTAATCAGCGCTAATTTTACATAGAAATCAATTCTAGTCTAAATTTAAAATTAAAAAACATGAATGTAAGGAATAGTTTACTCACATTTATTATCATAGGAAATCTGTCACCTGTCATTGCACAACAATATAAAGACTATATAGGTGCTGGAAATAATATTGGGATCACGGTCACAGCAAGTAGTAGCACCGGAGCATCCACACCTGCCAAAACACTTGATGGGTCTGGACTAGATGCTGCGACATATGATGCTTCTAGATTCTTAGGTCAGGCAACTTTTGGAGCTGATATAGAATTGATAAATGACGTAAAAGAATTGGGTTATGAAGCATGGATAAATGACCAATTTACCAAAACACCGCAAACTATACTTCCTGTCATGAATACCATATGGGATGAAATATATGCACTTGACAATGAGACATTCGGCCCATATGCTCTACATTTCAACTATGCATGGTGGCAAACAAATATGACCAATCAAGACTTATTAAGACAAAGAACAGCTTATGCGCTTAGTCAAATATTAGTTACTTCTATAAATTCCGATCTTCGTGATTGGGCTGATTGTCTGAGTTCTTATTACGATATTTTTGTAACAAATGCATTTGGCAATTATAAGGATATTATGCTTCAAGTGACCAAACATCCAGCTATGGGGTATTACTTGAGTCACTTAAACAATCCTAGAGAAGACACTGAAAACAATATCCACCCAGACGAAAATTATGCACGTGAGATCATGCAACTTTTTTCTATCGGCCTTCACCAGTTAAATCCTGATGGAACAAAGGTAACCGATGGAAATGGAAACCCTATTCCTACATATGACAATAATGATATAAAAGAATTGGCCAAAGTATTTACTGGATTAGGTGGTGGTGCTACATTAGACATGATGTATTGCCCAGATCAACCAGAATTCGGTACTAGTATGTATTGCTTAGACAAAACTGTCCCTATGATTATGTTTGCATGGGCACATGAACCCGGGCCAAAAACATTCCTTGGACATACAATACCTGGTAGTACAACCTATACCGATGCGACAGCCATGGCAGAAGTAGA
>DAOLFJ010000038.1:20296-23678 GCA_035326365.1 Saprospiraceae bacterium
CTAAGAGAACCAATGCTAAGATATACGCATATCTCAAGAGCATTACCTACAGACTCACATCGCGATAGATACTGGAATAATGGATATAATTATCTGGATGCAACTAGACAACATGTCATGGCTTCTCCATCCGTATTTAATTTCTATGGTCCTGATTACCAACCTGTAGGAGATTGGTCTGCATTGGAACTAGTAGGACCTGAGTTCAAAATTCATAATACTGCCACATCTATCGGATACATTAATTCTGTACATGGCTGGACATTATGGAATTCACTAATGTACAGTTGGCAAGGGACCGAAAATAGTCCAGATGGTGTTTGGCTTTTACTTAATGAATTAGAAAGTGTAGCAAATGACACAGAAACATTAATCAATGAATTGGATAAACTTTTTACCCATGGCCAACTTTCTGATGAAACTAGACAGGTCATGAGAAATGCATTAAATCCTATGCAAACTCCTTGGGAGCAAGCGAGTCCTAATGGCGTTCGTGTAAAACTTGCACTTTATTTAATGATGATATCACCTGATTACAATTGTTCAAAATAACAATACTTTATAGTATAAAAAACATAGAAAATGGCAAATAAAGGCAATACATTTAACCCAACTAGAAGAAAGTTTTTTGGACAAGCTAGTTGCGGTGCTATTGGTGCTACAACATTATTCTCAACCCTATTTAATTTAAAATCACTAAATGCAAGTGCATCTTTCAACTCAAGCGTGGGTGCCATGCCTGGTGATTATAAAGCCTTAGTATGTGTATTGAATTCTGGTGGGGCTGACTCATTTAATATGTTGGTACCTCGTAGTGCACCCGAATATGCTCAATATGCAAATACTAGGTCAAATATGGCTATAAACATCAATGCATTAAGGCCTATAAATCCAATCATATCAGATGGTAAACAATATGGACTCCATCCATCTATGGTGAGAATGCAGTCGCTTTTCGAAGCAAATAAGCTTGCATTTATATCTAATGTAGGTTCGTTAGTCCAACCGTTGACTAAACAAGAGTTTTATGATGGAAATGTTCCTATTCCTTTAGGTTTGTACTCGCATGCAGATCAAGCTATGCATTGGCAAACAGACATACCACAACAACGTACTGCACAAGGATGGGGAGGAAAAATGGCGGATCTTCTGTACTCTGCCAATACAAACCAAACCATCTCTATGAATATTTCCCTATCTGGAAGCAACATTTTTCAAACAGGAAACAATTCTGTAGAATATACACTTCACCCTACTGAAGGCAGCTTGGGTATTTATGATTATAACAATACTGATTGGGCTCTAAATACATTACGAAAAGCTGCTATAGACGGTATGGTAAATCCAGCATATCAAAATGTTTTCAAAAAAACATATGCAAATACCATCAAAACTTCTATTGACGGTAACGAAATGTTATCTAATGTGATAGCAAATGCACCTACCTTCACCACACCGTTTACAAATAATAATCTATCTAATTCTTTCCAAATGATAGCAAAAACTATTGCAGGTAGAGATGCCCTAGGAATGAGTAGACAAATATTTTTTGTTGATTATGGTGGTTGGGACCATCATGATGATTTGCTAAACGATCAGGCAGCAATGCTTACACAATTGGATAATGCATTGTATCAATTTAATGCTGCCATGGAACAATTAGGCATAGCAGACAAAGTCACCACCTTCTCCCTTTCTGAGTTCTCTAGAACCCTTACGTCAAATGGGAACGGAACAGATCACGCTTGGGGAGGCAATGTATTTATCATGGGTGGTGCCGTAAATGGCAGAAGAATGTTTGGCGAATACCCTTCATTGGCATTGACAAACTATAGTACTAATAATGATACCAATCCACTTGAAGTAGGCGGTGGGTCATTAATACCTACAACATCAGCTGACGAATATTTTGCAGAATTAGCCCTTTGGTATGGTGTACCACCTTCAGATTTGGTGACACTATTTCCGAATATTGGTTATTTCTACGATGTCACTTCACAATCAAATCCCATAGGGTTTTTGAATTTATAGAAGATCTTTAGTTGGACTTCATCAATAAATTTTGACTGATTTGTTTGCTGATGATTTGATCATGTTTTTGGTCGATGAGTATCTTCATAGATTGATCATAATCTGTGATTTCAATAATTTTTATTTCACTACCCAACCTTATATTAATTTTTGTAAGGTGTTTTAGAAATTCTGTTTGGTGTTCTTTAACGCCGAGCACTATGCCTTGTTGGGATATTGTCATCTCACTTAAGCTCATTTGGTTTCTTAGTGTAAATTTACCTTCAGCATTCGGGATAGGATCTCCGTGTGGATCAAATTTTGGATAATCCAAGAAAGCATCTAATCTACTTATCAATTCATCAGAGTCAATGTGCTCAAGTTCTTCAGCAATGTCATGCACTTGGTGCCATGCAAAACGCAATTTATTAACTAGAAAGACTTCCCATAATCTATGTTTCCTGATCAGACTTGTAGCCACTTTATTACCTGCATTAGTTAATGTGACGCCTTTGTATTTTTCATAATTTATAAGCTCTTTTTCCGCTAGTCTTTTTACCATATCTGTGACAGATGCAGCTGTAGTTTCCAATTGTTTTGCTATGGAATTGGTACTAACAGATTTTTTTTCTTTTTCTGCTATTTTGAATATTGCTTTTAAATAATTTTCCTCCGTGGATGAAAGTAACATAAAATATTTTCTGCAAATATATATCAAATTTTCACATCAGTGGGTACAGTACGAAACTTTGGTCTGAAATAGGTTCTATAAATTATGACTTAATTGGACAAAATTGGGTTTAAAAATGTCATCTTTGCGTTTTTAAAATAAGCTTTTATGGACATTACCAAACTCAACAATTTGATTCAAATGCTGATAGCTAAAAATTCAAAATGGCTGTAAACATCATAAAACCGACGGAATCTTACAAAATATTGGGTGTAGATCCTGGGACCAATATATTGGGTTATGCCGTATTAGAAGTAGATGGTAAAAATTTGAGAGTGTTAAATTTTGGTGTTTTTCACTTAGAAAAATATGAAGATCATCATGAAAAGCTCAAAGAAATATTCCTTCAGTTACAAGAAATCATCGAAACATATTTGCCAAAACAATTAGCCATTGAGGCTCCTTTTTATGGTAAAAATGTACAATCGATGCTTAAACTAGGACGTGCGCAAGGCGTAGCAATGGCAGCGGCTATGACTATGGGACTAGAAATCCAAGAATACGCTCCCAAAAAAATAAAACAATCCATTACAGGCAATGGTAACGCATCCAAAGAACAAGTTGCCGCCATGCTCGAAAGTATTTTAAAAATCAAAATCTCATCCAAACACCTTGACGCCACAGATGCACTCGGAGTTGCCG
>DAOLFJ010000361.1:0-4395 GCA_035326365.1 Saprospiraceae bacterium
ATTTGGTTTGTTAACTGTAGCCATTACATTAGCTAACCATGTACCATCAGATGAATAACCACCATGATTTTCTACAAGTACATTGATGTTTTTTGTAGCGGCATAATCAGATAATTTAGACAATCCGTCCACAGCATACTTTGCTACTTCTTCTGCAGTGCCTTCACCATGAGCATTTACTCTTATTGAGTGACATCCAAGAAATGCTGCCGCATCTACCCATTTGTAGTGATTGTTTACGGCTTCTGTTCTTTTTGCTTCGTCTGCATCACCAAGGTAACCTTCGCCATCAACCATAATAAGAAGTTGTTCTACACCTGCTTCTTTAGCTTTTTGCGTCATTTGAGCTAAATAGGCAGTGTCTTGGGCTTTGTCTTTAAAGAATTGATTGACATATTCTACGCCATCGAATCCAAGTGAACCAGCTTTAGTAGCAAAATCTAAATTGTCCATTTTTTTGTCCATCAAAGCTTTATGAAAAGACCATTGTGCTAATGATATCTTTATAGAAGTGGTATCAGCATTGTCTGTTTCAGCGGTCGTTTCTGTTTTGTTGCCTTCCTTACAGGATAGCATTGACATTGAAAAAATAAAAAGATATATATATTTATACATGATAATATTGGTTTATTTAGTTACTGGAAGATTTTGTACTACAATGGTACCTTCTTGCTAACTTGTTTTGAAATAAAATTATGAAAGTACATAAGCTTTGCCCACTGTGCTATAATCTATGCAACCTTGGTACGGTCCAGGTACAGGTACAAAGGCACATAATCCACCATTTGCGCCTACTTCACTAGAGAAATAACCGCTTACGGTCGCTTCTCTGATTGCTTTGAAGATATGTGGTTTTTTGCCTGTATCATCCTTATAATCTTTGGCTTCTTTAGCAAGCATACCTAAAATTTCTTCTCTCTCATTTGTATTTAGAGCTACAAAAGCTTTAGAGTATTTTGCTTTAGATTTCTCATCAAACACACCTAGCGCATCTAAGAAGTACTTTTGTTTATCAGCATCATAAAAATTAGTAAGTAATTCATCGATGTATCTATGGCACAATGCATCTTTTGCACCAGGCGTATCTGTTTTTGGGAAAATGGTTTCACATATTTCAGCGAGTAGATCTGATTGTTCTGCACTCAGTGTTTTTGGAGTCCAATCTGTAGATGTTTCTGCTTTGCAACCACCTATTAATGCAGCAGCCGAACCAGCTGTAAGCGTATATCCCAAGAATAAAGATGTTGCTTTTAATGCTTCTCTTCTATCCATTATATTTTATTTTTATATTTGATCAATTAATAATTAAAGGTTACCTTTTTTTAATTCTTCTACTGCATAATTTGCAGCACGAGCAGTAAATGCCATGTAGGTCAATGACGGATTGACACAAGCTGCTGATGTCATGAACGAGCCATCTGTTACAAAAACATTTTTAGCTGCATGCACTTGGTTCCATTTATTCAGTACAGATGTTTTAGGGTCTTTACCCATTCTTGCTGTACCCATTTCATGGATGCCTAGTCCAGGATTACAACCGGCATCAAAAGTATTAATATCTCTTAGTCCGGCTGCTTCGAGCATTTCTGATGCATTATCTATCATATCTTTACGCATCAGTTTTTCGTTTTCTTTCCACTCTGCATCCATGATAAGGGTAGGTAGACCGTAAATATCTTTCAGATCTCTATTAAGTGTTACTTTATTGTCATGGTATGGAAGACACTCTCCAAAGGCCATCATACCAAACGACCAATCACCTGCTTGAGATACAGCATCTTTAAATCCTTTACCATATTCAGCTTCAGCAACATATTTGCCCCATCCATCACGTCCGCCACCACCTTGGTACCCGAATCCTCTTAAATAAGGTCTTTTGCTTTTTGCATCTAAATTCTGGAATCTCGGGATATAAATACCTGTAGGCCTTCTACCAGAGAAGTATTTATCTTTATGGTCATCCGATTTGCCACTAGCTCCGAGTCTGAAGTGGTGATCCATAAGGTTGTGTCCTAATTCACCACTTTCGTTTCCGAAACCTTCAGGGAATCTATCAGAAGTACTATTTAGCATAATCTGTGCCGTACCTAGGGTAGATGCACACATAAATATCACTTTTGCATAATATTCCTTAGTTTCTTTGGTCTCTGAATCGTAAATTCTTACACCTTTTGCTTTTTCTTTACTCTCATCTAGGATGATTTCTGTGACAATGGAATAAGGTCTGATAGTCAGGTTACCTGTTGCTTCAGCTGCAGGAAGGGTAGAAGCATTACTGCTGAAATATGCGCCATAAGGACAACCACGCATACATCTATTACGGGTCTGACAAGTTCCTCTGTTACCTTTTGGTTCGGTAAGGTGGGCAGTACGACCCATGATCATTTTGATACCGAGTTTTTCCTCGATTCTCTTTTTTACATCTTTTTCTAAACAATTATATTCCATCGGAGGCAAAAACTTACCATCTGGAAGTTGCATTAGACCTTCATTTTGTCCACTTATTCCTGCAAAAGTTTCTACATAGTCATACCACGGAGCCATTTCAGCATATCTCACCGGCCAGTCTACTGCGATACCTTCTTTTGCATTTGCTTCAAAGTCAAGATCTCCCAACCTATAAGACTGTCTTCCCCAAAGCAAAGATCTACCACCTACGTGATATGCTCGGATCCAATCAAAAGGTTTAGTTTCTGTATATGGGTTTTCAGTATCTTTTGGCCACCAATCTTTCGTTGCAGGTGTCATGGTGTAACCAGTACGTTGCTGAACAGGGTATTCCTTCAGTTCTTCAGGTGTCATTTTATTCCTATTAGGCAATTCCCAGTCTTCCATATTGGCAGTAGGGTAGTCACCATGTTTGACCATTCTACCTCTTTCCAAGACGATGGTTTTTAGTCCTTTCTCACATAATTCTTTTGCAGCCCATCCTCCACTAATACCGGAACCTACGACGATGGCATCATAAGTTACTTCATTTGATCCTTCCGAATTGAAATACATGTTTTAAATTATTTAGATTTTAGATAATTGATAAATTGTTGCTAAACGTCGCATATATTAATTGCATTTACTAATGCTTTTTCTTTGCCTTCATTAGTGGTAGCCGTTGTTATAAACTCTTGCGCTACATATCCTTTGTATCCTGTTGCTAATATTTCTTTCATAATCGCAGGATAGTAAAGTTCTTGGGTATCATCGATCTCGTTTCTACCTGGTACTCCTGCGGTATGGTAATGTCCAAAATATTGGTGATTGTCGCGAATACTTCTGATGATATCTCCTTCATTTATCTGCATATGGTAGATATCAAATAAAAGCTTAAAATTGGGTGAACCAAGGCGCTTGCAAAGTTCTATACCCCAACTACTTTTATCTGCCATATAATCTTTATGATCAATTTTGCTGTTGAAAAGTTCCATTTGGATGATGACACCTTTTTTTTCAGCTAGTGACATGATCTTTTTAAGGCCTTCGACACATGTATTCATGCCGGTTTCATCATCTTTTCCGTCTCTGTTTCCACTAAAACAAATCAGGTTTTTATAGCCAGCTTTTGCAACTAATTCTATTGATTCAGTATAGTTTTTGATGAGTGTATCATGGTATTGAACATCATTCCATCCTTTGGTAAGCCCTATTTCGGCACCGTTGCACATAGATGAATCGATACCATGCTTTTTTAGTAAAGGCCAATCTTTTGGGCCGACTAAATCTATGGCACTAAATCCTATTTTTTTGACCAATAAACAAAGTTCTTCTAAACTTATGTGGTTAAAAGACCAATGGCAAACAGAATGGTTAATATTTGATTTTAAAGTCGATGAGAAGCTTTCTTCTTTGATAAAAGTGGTCAAATCTTTGGACACCACCAATGATGCTGCGCCCAATATTCCACTCTTTAAGATTTCTCTTCGATTCATTCGCATGTGACTTTTTTGTGATTATATGTTGTAAAGTTATTTATAATTATTTTATAATTGTGTTAAAGTGACAATAATATTTTTAGCATTTTTGGTAATAATTGGAATAAATAAGTTTGAAAGGTGATTGTCGAAATTATGTTAATATATTCTTTGTATTGTGAAATTTTATTTTGGGATTTTATTCTAGGTAAAGTTTTCCAAGATTAAATAGTGTAAGATATTTTCTAAAATTTTTGATTTAAAATGCATTTTAATTTATGTGATGATATCAATTTATATTCTAGATGAGAATCGTCAGGATATGATGGTGAAAAAAGCCTTATATTTGTTAAAAATATCTTTAGTATGGATACAAGGGATTTATTAAATTTGTCTGTTAGAGAAGTAATGACTACTGATCTTATTGTATTGCAACCTGATATGATTTTGAAGGAAGCAAATGTGATTTTTGAGCGTGAGTTAATTCATC
>DAOLFJ010000362.1:0-4372 GCA_035326365.1 Saprospiraceae bacterium
TACCATCCAAGCTTCGAATCGAAAAATCACAAAATCAATCTATATGTATGTATGTGGAGACTGCATTTATTGGATTTGCAATCTTTCATTGCAAGATGTTTTATAAGTTGCATTCGAAGAATACAACACCATTAAAGAATCCCTTCTTGAAATATACTTGTCGAGTCTTGAAGGCTGAAGCTTTAGGTACACTCAGGCAAGGATGCCTAGTGATACTGCATCGTAGCATGGATGCTACGACGAACGATGTTGCGTTACTTGTGCAGCTTTAGCGATACAGCGATGATCAGTAAAAATCAACCTCCTACACTTTTTCTGAAATCTCTCTGATCAAATCTACCATTTTTTTATTGCTGAGCTGTGTCCTAAATTCTATTTTAACCTTGCCTTTAAAAAACTGTTCTGCATGTTTTATTTTAAATTTCTCTTCATCTCTTAGTGTGTCCTTATTATTTACATCTTTTGTCTCTACTATAAAGTGTAAATTTTGGCTCCCATCTTTAAATTTCAGCACGTAGGCAAAGTCTGGCGAGTATGTTCTGCCTCCTGCCACCGGAATTTTAATAGAGTTTTTAGGGATTTTTGTGAATACTACGACTTCTATTATATCTGCTTTTATATTTGATTTTTCGAGCTCTGAGTCGTAATATAAGCCATCAAAGAAATATGTCTTTGCGACTGCCTCATCTGAAAACAATACACCTATGTCAGATGCTGCAATCTCTTTCAGTGCTTCTCCTCTCTCGTCTGTGAGTTTGGTCGGGTGAATATTATTGGACACCTTTTTGTATTCGATACTATATTTTTCTATGGCATTTGCCATTAAGTAGTAATCAAAATTTTGTTTCATCAGCCTTAGCGTCCTTTGGTTTAGATATTTATTTATATCTATACCTGATTCGATAATGGAGAGATGGATGGTTTTGATATTGATATTAAGGATTTTAGATAACTCCTTGATAAAATCACTGTACTTCATAGTGGACACTGTGGATGTCCTACGACGATACACCGATTCGGGTTCGTTTGCTACTGCCTTATTATCTATGATATCGACTCTAGAAACTCTCTCCGTGATACCATCCGTGGTCATATGATCTTTCTGTGCGATCAGAAAATTGGTAAACAAGACTTGAAATGCTTCTTCTGTCTCAAATTTATATTCTAAGATTACTTTTTCATTGAGTTTTTCCCACAAGTCTCTCAGTTCCTGATATTTTTCTGTTCGTACTACTACTTTTTTCTTAATGTCTGTGGCCTTTCGTATTTTATTAGAATTGACACCTTCGAAGATTCTTGGGTAGTTTTGTTTTACAAAATCAAAGCCACCTGTTTTATATGTATTGGTCC
Organism: Saprospiraceae bacterium; assembly: GCA_035326365.1. GTDB lineage: Bacteria > Bacteroidota > Bacteroidia > Chitinophagales > Saprospiraceae > OLB9. The sequence goes on from DAOLFJ010000362.1 coordinate 1,351, forward strand.
TGGTGATGACATTATTTGCATCCAATATTTCTAATAAATCTTCTTCTGTAAACTCATAGAGTTCGCATATTTTTTTGAGCGAGATGTCCGTCAGTTTATCTGGAATATCTTCTATCGATATAGCACCTGATTTCAGATTGATTTCATTAACAAGTTTATCCACAAAATCACTTTCTGTAAAGTCTACAAAGTAGTTTAGATAAAATTGTTCATCTTTCACCCGATTTCCATATTCATTTACTGGCAATCTCAAACCACGACCTACTTCTTGCAACTTGGATATTTCGCTTCCACTGCTCCTGAGCTTACAAATCTGAAATACATTCGGATTGTCCCATCCTTCTCTAAGTGTCCATTTAGAAAAAATAAAACGTCTCGGATTGTCCAAGTCCAACATAGCTTGTTTGTCATGCAAGATTTCGTTGATCTCCTTTTCTATCGATTCATCCTTTTCTGTATTGTCTTTGGAGAAATATCCTGCGTGGGTAAGTGACAGGTCGATCAAGGCTTTTTCTAGATATGATCTGTAAAAAGCATCTGTCTCTGTCTGAAGTAATACTTGGATTTCTGACTGTATATATTGCTCCACCGTCTTGCGGATATAACCGTCTTTGCTACGATACTCGTCTATATTATCAATAAAAAATAAGGTGAGCGGCTTGATTTTTACATCTCTGGCAAGCAGTGTCTTTTCGATTTCGAAATGGTGTTTGATGGCTTTTTGGATCATGGTCTCCTGCAGTTTTTCTGCATAAGAGTAAGGATTGATCTTATCCCCTTTTTTTAGTTCCAGTCCATTGGACAATATCACCGTGCTTTTATTCAGATTTTCTATCGTCAAGTCAGTCATTTCAGCATGAACCTTATGCAGACTTTCGTTTTTTGTAATCGTCACCGTCTTCCGATGATTGTTTTCTACAAGCTCAAAACTAGCCTCTGTCCCATCTGAATCTATAAACTTGACAATGGCATTTTTGCCACTTTCGAACTCTGTGATATGTCCTATGACGCCCTTCACCAGATTATGGTTAAAAGAATCTACAGCTGTCAGCTGGTAGATGAGATTTTGGTAGTCTTTTACCAATACTTTATCCATCTTTCCTGACAAAAAGTTTTTTTGTTTGACTTCTTTGTCTGGAAAAGTCGCTCCATACCTCAATATAAATTGGGCTTCCATTTTCTGGATATTTTCCCAAGTTTTATTCCCATGACCGAATTTGTGCGGCTCGTCGATAATCATAAACGGCTTTACTGCTGCAATAGCTTCAAAAGGTACGGTATATTTATCAAAAAGCCCTTTGTCAAAACTCTTTTGCATGGTATCAGAGTTGATCATTCCTGCATTGATCACCAAGACTTGAATGCTTTGCTTATCGAAATTTCCAGCATTGACAAAACTCGTCACTGCTGATGGCAAATAGGATTTTTTGCTCTTGCTATTCTTCTGACTCTCTACGATATGCAGCTGTATTGACTTGCCATACTGTTCCTTAAAGTGCTCACGACTGCTCTCAGATTTCATAAAGTCTATCGTCCCTGCCTTAATGGAGAGCGTAGGTATGACGACGATAAATTTAAAGATATCATAATGTTTATTGAGTTCAAAAATGGTTTTGGTATAGGTATATGTTTTGCCTGTACCCGTTTCCATCATGATATCTATGATATTGCTTTTGGGGTCGGGCATTTCTTTTACACCATTTCGTTTTTGACGCGCATATATATTATCAAAATACCGGCCAAAAGGTAGTATCTGACTCTCCCACCCATTGCCACGTTTGTCTAGTCTATTGTACAGTGGATTGACAAAATTTCTGTCTACCACGGATAAGGAATGAACTTCCAAATTTTCAAAAACGGCCAAGGTGCTTTCTACAGCATGCTCTTGATGCGATAGATTCTTTTCGAAATTAAATCCCTTCATCCTAATACCTAGTTATAAAGTCAATATCGATGTGCTTCTTATTTGCATAGGACTTAACATTCTCAGCAAGTTCACGCAAATTTTTGCTCTCAAAATGGTAGCCAAATGTAATGATCGATGTGGGATTAAATCCCTTGTCAGCATCTATTTTTTCTAACAATGTCTTCAGATGTTCTGTCGTAAATCCTTTGTCAAGGAGATACAACTTCCCTTCGCCATAATGCGATATATATCCTCCTAGGTCCACAGATACCAGGGATTGTGTCAGTGGGATACCATCATAGGTCTTCCACGTGGTCAGTAGTACACGGATGTCATCTGCTGTCAGCTTGCTCTCGTCAAATAAAGATATCTGACCATTCAGCTCTGCTGCATCTAGGTCATAATCTTCCCATATAGGCACGGTCTCATATATCTGGAATGCATTCCGGCCTTTTAGCGCTTCGTTTTGGATGATCTGCTCTTTGAGATGTTGTATCTCTCGGATGGTCTCTTCGGTTTGTATCTCTCCTTGTTTTGTGCTGACTCTAGCGGCTATCTCTTTGTTTTTATCATCAAGCTGCGTATTTATCTTTCGGGCTGCACGGATGAGTCGCTCTTTGGTGATTTCAAAAATGGTGGGTTCTGCCCCCAATTCATTTTTTACAAAATCAAAGGCGGCTTTGTTTTTCTTTGGGTCTATGGGTTCGGGTAGTTGTACTAGTATATACTTTCTATGACCACCATCTTCGGCATTGAGTTGCATTACGGCATCTCCTGTTGTCCCTGAACCTGCGAAGAAGTCTAGAATGATGTCGTTATTCTTTGTGGCTATTTGAAAATAGTATTTTAGAAGTTTTACTGGTTTAGGGTAGGTGAAGTAACTTTCAAAGAATAAAGATTTTATATCTTTTGTACCATCTCCTGTAGTTGCAATTTTTAATAATAAGCTTTCTGGTATTTTACCATAACTTAAGATATTACCATTTATATCTTTAACAACTGATTCCTTTGATTCATATAAATATTGTTTATACAACACTTCCCAAAAACCATCTTTATTTTTACTAAATACAATTCGATTTTCACTTATTCTCCAATTAAATCTTTTTTCATCGC
>DAOLFJ010000363.1:0-4369 GCA_035326365.1 Saprospiraceae bacterium
GATACAAAGGTCGAAAATCGGCAGAGTATGCTATCTGATCAGTTGGTTTTTAAAATTATAGAAGACAAAAATGGAACTATTTGGCTTGTTACAGATGGAAATGGAATTTTCAAATACAAGAACGGGGAGTTTACGCATCTGACTACTAAAAATGGACTTACTGACAACAATACTAATGGTATTTTTGAAGATAAAAAAGGGAATATTTGGATTTCAACTTTTTATGGTGGTGTTAGTAAATATGATGGTAAAACATACACTAACTTTACAAAAGATGGCATCATAGAAGGAGATGAAACAGGTAGTTTTTATGAAGATCGCAAAGGAAATATATGGTTTACAGCAGAAAACGTAGGTGTGTATAAGTACGATGGCACAAAATTTACACTATACACCACGAAAGAAGGGTTGACGTCAAATGGTGTACAAAGTTTAATGGAAGACAACAAAGGACAAATCTGGTTTGGTACTTGGCAGGGCCTATGTATTTTTGATGGAGAAAAATTTGTGAATGCCAATATTAAGGAAGCTTGGACGATGTGAAAGGTTATAAAAAGAAAGGACTAATAATTTATTTTTTGGACATTCCAATACTGTTATTTTCAAATTTAACTCTGATTATATGTTAGGAATATATTTCTTTTAAAAGTTTGGAAAAAATACATGTCTTTTTGTAAATGATAGAATGGGAAAATGTGGAGATGTTTAAGGTATGGCATAATTTGATCTGTTGGTTTATAAAAAGTAATTAATTTGAAACATTGACAGGTTTACTGTAAGCTTTTAACTAAAGGTCATGACAAAGCTATTCTCACCCACACCCATTCCCACAATCCAACTGCTCATATGAAAGCACATTGCCATAGCTATCAGAATGTATGTGGCAGCAATCTGTAAAAATGGTTTTTAGTTTTTGTCGAGCGCGTTGTACCCTTGACTTTGCAGCAGCGTAGGAGATGTTTAGTTGGGCAGCTAGTTGGGTTTGAGATAGACCTTTGATATCCGTCAGGATGAGTGCTTCTTGATATTTGGGTGGCAACTGTGCGATAAATGGCGATATACATTTTTCTAGTCCTTGTTCGGTCGGTGGATTTGATGTAGCGATTTCTTCAGGAATTTCTGCTGTATCAGCAGTTATTTTATGTTTTCGATAGTAATCAATAATAGTATTTCGGGTCAATTGGAAAATCCAAGCTTTGAGTTTTGAAGAATCTTTGATAGTATTCAGATGAAGGTGGATCTTAATAAAAACATCTTGTAAAAGATCTTTTGCGGTAGCCTTATCTTTGACTTTACTCAGGATATAGACTTCTAATTCTTGGTGGAACTTGTGGTATAAGGATTCGGTAATGGCTGACATATCTGCTTATTGTAAAGTATATGACGCAATAATAAGGTTTTGGGTGCAAAAGACAAAATTTAGACTCGTACAAGGGCAATCATAATTTAACTAAAAGATTACACCATTTACTGTCAGCATTGTTACTGTAAATAGAGCAAACGAAAATACAAAGTACCCAAATGCAATAAGCCTACCTCTCTTTAAGTTTGTCTCTTTTCTCTGTTGTCTTAAAATTTTTGACTTAGGAAAAACAAAGTATAATGTTAAATAAAAAGGCAAACTAATTATGCTAAATATTAAATATCGCAAAAATTTAGGGTATTGAGAAATATTTTCAAAATGATTCCATCCAAAACCAGCTGCTAAAGTCATGTAATGAAAAATCAAAATCATTAAAAAAGCACTAAGTGTCATGAAATAAGCGATATCAGCCGTATTTCCTTTATTATAGTAACTATACAAATAGACCAATAATTTAAGTATTAAATTCCTCATTTGCTGAAGCATATTGTTAATTGTAGTGAAAGAAATCGGGTGGAAGTTTCCATATTCATCGTATTGATATTTTTTAAAATGCGGCACAATAATAAGGTTTTGGGTGCAAATGATGACATGGCAGTTGGATTTTTTTATTCACTCATTGACCCATTCACTCATTGACCCATGCATTCCTTGACTCACTTTTGCATCTTTTTTTTACACCTACGTCTATTCTTTACAAACGATTTTGTTTGGATTTAAAATATATCATAATGTTAAAGAAAAATTTGTTTTTGATTTTCGGATTATTGGGTTTGGTATCTTTGATGGCAGAGAGTGGTCCTAAAAAAAGCAATCTATTGTCCATGTTGGGATTGAATGAAGATTCTGCTTGCTGTGATGTGACAGTTTGTTGTCAGGGTGCTGATACTAGTTGTTGTGACTTGAGCACATGCTGTACAACTTCTAGTAATTGCTGTGCGCCTGCCACAAGCTGTTGTACATCAGATGCAACAGACCAAACCAACACTGCAACTAATGAGGGTAAAGTAAGTAATTGCAGTACGCAGTGTAAATAGTTCATCAAATAAACTCAAAAGTAAAGCAGAGAGAAGGGTAGTCAGGTTTAGGCTTGATTGCCCTTTTATTAGTTTAACAGAATGCAAAAGACATAATAAGCTAGAATCACCTTTTATATATTTAATAAATGCGATGTGCATATCCAAAAGTTTGTCATTTCAAAAGTATTATTTACATTGCACTCGTTTTCAAATTCATTCTGAAAGATACATTATTTTGACTTAAAAAATTCAAACCAAATGATGAAATTGACAAAAAGAATCATTCTTCTGTGGGCAATCATAGCTATACCATTTTTCTTATTAGCTCAATTACCTTGTGGGACAGAGGACCCAGTATCCACGATACGATTTACTCCAGAAGTATTAGTAAGTGAGTGGCAAAATTTGAATAGTGGTACTCGGCAATTGCCAAGAAAGTTTATGGTAGCGGCACATATTATTCGCAGTAATGCTGGAACGTCGGGTATTAGCAGTGCAGCCGTCATGGAAGCTATCCAAACGATGAATGAACACTATGAACTTGCAAAAATTGAGTTTGAATTGTGTGGTGACATAAGATACATAGATGATAATACGTATCTAGAGACTACAAATGCAGAATCAAGCGGTCTAGTGTCAAAGTACAATGTGGCAAATGTCATAAATATTTATTTTATCCCTAAAGTTTTAAGTAGTACAGGCGCTCAGCTTTGTGGAAATGCCACTTTACCCAGCGGAAATGTTAATCTTCGACGAATTTTTATGGCAAATTCATGTGCTGTAAATGGTTCAACACTATCTCATGAAATGGGTCATTTTTTCGGATTACTGCATACGCATTCTACCACAGATGGCATTGAATATGTAGAACGAATCAATTGTCACAATCGTGGTGATGGTTTTTGCGATACACCTGCCGATCCTGAGCTAGATGGTGATAATGTTGAAAATTGTGTTTATATAGGTAACGCAAAGGATCCACAAGGAGTCAGATATATGCCAGATCCTTCTAATTTTATGAGTTATGCCCCAAAATCATGTAGGTTTAATTTTACTTCAGAGCAAATAGCGTTCATCAGTTTAGTAGCAAGCAGTAATAATGATTACATATTCGAGTCATGCGATATAGGAGACATTTTGTTGTCAAGCAATACGTCTGAAGAAATACTATTGGAAGATTTCTCTACCTTCGACATTCCTTTTTCTGTTGATGGCAATCAATTCGAAAAATCCCAAGAAGTTAGTTATGAAGTCACCGTTATTAATAGCCATTCAAACATAGAAAAAGTTATAAAATCCGGTGTCTTTTTCATAGCTGAAGGAACAACAAAACAAGATCAAAAATTCAGTTTCGATGTGTCCAATGATATCATAAATTCAAGTACCATAACTATTAAAATTGATTCAAAAAATCTGATCCCTGAAATCAACGAAAAGAATAACAATTTAACGTATTACTTAAGGCATGACTATACTATAAATAGATCATCTTTTTTATTTCCGAATCCAACGAGTGATGAGCTTACATTTTACATCAGTAATAACAAAAAAAGTAAACTAACAACAAGCGTGGTTGATCTCAGTGGTAAATTAGTGATGCAAACCATCATTGACAAAAAAGACAAGAACCATATGTCCACAATTAACGTAGCTGAATTGAGTCAAGGTGTGTATTTTCTTATCATAGAGCTTGACAGTAAGACGAAGGATGTGCTGAAATTTGTGAAATTATAGGTTTTACTTTTTTGATGGAAGAGTGATGATTGTGGCTTAGAGAATTGTATTTAAGTTTAAAGCATAAATTTATATCATCTTATAGTCTTTTCTTTATATAGAATCAGATAATACCGTTTTCCGTACTATCCAATACCCATCCATCAAATTTGGAATCCAACAAAGCCAGGCCACGATTAAATAAGCCGTCATAAAATCACCAAAAATAACAATCAACATTGGAAGCCAAATTCGTAAAGTCACTGCTGCAAAA
>DAOLFJ010000364.1:0-4362 GCA_035326365.1 Saprospiraceae bacterium
AAACTTGTTTACAACAATTATAGTGTTCTTGCAAACAAGTTTGCAAGTCCAATATTCACTCAGTCATTGATTACCCGATCTAATACGGCTTTTATCAGCTTACGATAATATTTCAGAAGTTCCACATTTTTAAACATAGGTAAGATATCATCACTTACTTGCTCAAAATTTTCGTAAAGTAACCTGTCATCATCTTCTGATAAATCAAAAATATCTTCAAAAAGGGACGCTTCTATTTTTGCAATGGCAGCAGCTAGATAATAATTTGATTGCAAACTGAAGATTATTTTTTTGTCAGTCTTTGATGACTTTCCATGCTTCATAAATGATGCGTATACGGACATGAATGCAAAATACACATCCACTTCATTTGGATATTTATTAATTAGTGGAACCATCTCCTTGATATCTTCTAATTTACATAATAGTCTCATCAATTCGATTCTTGCTCCTAGGTTGTCAGACGGATTCATATGTATTATTTCTTTGTATCCTTCTATGGCATCGTCGATATATCCACCAAATTCATATGTTTTGGCAAGCAAATATTTTGCTCTCATAAATGGTCTTGTATGAGATTCTCCCCACCACATTTTTTCTTTTTGTATACGAGTGTACTCATAACCAAGATTGCGAATATCACTAGCTGCTAAAAGCAAATCTATTCTTTTTTCTAAGTCCCCTTCCCACCCAGCTATAAGGAGTTGTGCTTCTATATTATGTCTATTGGTTTGCAATATCTTTTTTGCTTTTGCTATTCCTTCTTCTTCAGATAGATTATATAAAAGGGTGGCAGCGTATTCGTCATCTACTCTGGCATTTGGATTTTGTTTTCTTCTTTCTTCGGGTGATTGTGCATTGAATTTTTTAAAATAATTATTTAATTCATCTATATCATCAAGTTCAGGAATATCCATATCTCTGTAGATATTCATAAAACTTGTATAATGATCGTCAGGTTTAAAGCAATTTTCATTCAAATTTCTTATAATGCTAAAATCAGGACTTATTTGAAATTCTTTTTTTAATAGTTCACACATAATCAATGCAAAACCAACCGTACAATCTATGCTAAAGGTGATGTTATTTTCATCCATGGTAATTTGGTATAGCTGGATCAACTCATCTTCAAGCACGCCTACCGCAATATTTTTAATAAATCTGGACAATTCAGCTTCATGGCCAAAAGGCAATGTATTATCCAAATCTATTCTGACATGGATATTACAAGTTTTCTGCATTACTCTATGTGCTTCTTGTTCAAATTCTGCATCGAACTCATCATCATCAAATTCATCATCATCCCCTTTCTCATTAAGTCTAAGCTCGTCTTCATCTTCATTCCAAGCTAGTGTGGATAAGTCAAATGATGTCTTCAGCATACTGACATTAAGTTTAACTGACATTTTTTTGATCTCATTTGAATCGAGTTCATAATATTCAGATAGCAGCGTCATATGATCTTTAAATTCTGGGTAACTTTCTTCCAAAATCCGATCTTTATTATATTCTAAAATTATTTGATTGGCAGCTGCTGCTAGTACTTTAAGTTCACTTTTCACAATAGTATTCCCTGCATCTACATATGCAGACCAAAGGTGAAACCCACCTTCAGAAAGTTCCCAATATAAGTCATGCTCTTCCCAGAATTCAGTCATAAACCTTAAGAAAATTGTCTCAGGATTTTCTGAGAAGTCAGATAGGTTGATTACTTTACTCATACCATTATTTTATCTTGCAAATGTAAGTATCCCAATGGAAAGGTGCAAGAAATACCTTTAAGATTGCAGATTTATCTGACATTTTTGCAATAGTGACGAGATTGTGTTCAATAGAAGGCAATCATCGTAAAATGGCAAGATTTGTAAAGATGTAGTGAGTTAATAATGGTTTGGCTTATTATTATCTGCTTACATTTTTGTAAACAATAACTTTTGGGTGTCGATTTCAATAATGTAATTGCCATTGGTCAAAGATGATATGTCTATTGATGAACCTAATGAAGTACCAGAAATCTGGACCTTACCAAAAATATCTTTTATAACAAAATTGTCTATGGTTTTATCTGATCTTACATATATAATATCCACTGATGGATTGGGATAGATCATTGTTTTTGAAATAGTCATGGGTACGGCTATTATCTTTGAGTAACTATATTTACCATCATAATCTACTTGTTTTATCCTATAGTATATCGATGTGTTGTTAGCATTTTTGTCCTTCACATCATATGTATTAAAGGATGAAGCATTATTGTGAGATTTTACTTTGGCTATTGAGTAAAAAGATTGACCATCATCACTTTTTTCTACTTCAAAAAAATCACAATTCACTTCATGATACGTTTGCCATGATATCGAGATCTTATCATCTTTTGCCACCGCATCCAATGAAACCCAAACTAAAGGTAAGATACCTAAACAAGCATTATTCACTTCTAGCGTTGTATTGCATCCCAGGGCATTTTGTGAAAATGAAGGACTATTCGTTATAACTGCTATAAAGTTACAGATGGAAGTTACGTCACATTCAGACAATAATGGCGAGTCGGTCACAAATACACTATTAATAGATTGGTGATCGATATTGTCTATGCCAGATAAAGATGGCAAACTGATGTTTTGAGAAATAATCAATCCGCCATTAATAGACAAAAGATTGGATAATGCATGAATCGAATTTAGTGAAGGATTGCCATTTATTTGTAGATTAAAACCTATACTAACCAAACCTTCTAATCCATCTAAAGATGTCAAGGAACTATTTGACCCAATAATTAAACTCTCTCCGATATTATTTAAGGACGACAAGCCAGCAAAATTAATTAAGCTACTATTAAAAGTAACATTTAAATTGCCTTCTATGTTGAGAAGATTATTTAATCCAGAAAAATCCATTAAGTCATCACAATTTGTCACATTTACATTACCAAATACATTGGTAAGTCCTTCCAAACCTACAAAATTTATTAGGTTATTATTTTCAAAAATATCTATATCAATGATTGAAGTAATACCCGACAAACCTACTAGATTTTGTAGTGAAGCATTATTACTGATGATAAGGTTGGCACCGACAGATTGTATGGTCTGCAATCCTGATAGATTTATCAAATTGTCATTGTTATTTATCCTAAGATTTCCCGTGATGCTAACAGGATTAGCAAAATTACCCAATTGTGACAGAATAGGGTTACTTAAAATTTCAAAATTACCACCTATGGTTTCCAGATTTGGAAGACCGTTTATGTCAGTCAAATTTGAATTTCCACTGATTATAAATATCCCTCCCACACTTGTTAGTTCGTTAAGTCCATGGAGTGTGGTGATGGCATCACAATTTGTGACCCTAAAATCAAGTCCTATAGTCGTCAGATTAGATAGTCCGTTGATATCATTGAGTACATTGGCATTGCTGAAACGAAGGCTTCCGGTGATATTTGTGAGTGAAGCCAGGCCATTGAGATTGGTGATGTCATTGCCCTGTATCGTGAGATTGCCTGTGATGGTTGTACATCCGGGATAGTTGGTAGGAAAATTATCTATGCTCGCCTGTGTGCTAAAGGTGATATTACTCGTTGGGCACTGACCACAGCAATAGTTAGAGAAGAAGGTAGAGATAAGTAGGGTGATGATGTATTTCATATTTGGGTGTTAGATTACTATTGATTATATTTTAAAAGCTTTTACTAAGGTCATATGACCTGTATATTACTACCGTTTATCTATTAAATAAATGACGGCAACCCCTAAGGCTGTGACAACTCCGAAAAGCATAAAATAATTTCCATCCGAAGAATATCGATACATTCTTATCGCAGCTACCACAAGGAAAAGCATACCTATAAAGAGCATTCTATTTTCAGATGGTTTTTCTGCTTCTTTTTGTTCTTCGAGTGCAGCATTAATTGGTTTGTAATGTGCATCCAAAACACTTTCTATATCTGCTAGTTCGTAGCCTAATGCAGACAGTTTTAGATAGTTTTCTGTTTTGGAAAGCTTAGGTTGTATGAGCTCACTGATTTCTTCTATATGTTTACTTTTCTCCATTTTATTCGCTTTTAAAGTAGAAACAAAAGTATAAAATTATTGGATAATGAATTGTAGAAAAGGAGAAATATTATTTTTAGATTTTCTTGTATTTGCAAAATAATATAATAGATGATTAGCTAGGGGTATTTTTTATTTATCTTCCTTTATTTTATTTGTGCATGAGCTTTTAAAAAAAAGACAAAGTATAGAAGCTTATTTTCCAGGTTTAATGTATTCGTTGCGCTGAATAGTGTATCTTAAATTATTTCCAGAAAACATTGATTCCTACTTTAAAGAGAATTTATTTTAAAAGTGATCCATTGGAAAA
>DAOLFJ010000365.1:0-1059 GCA_035326365.1 Saprospiraceae bacterium
ACTATCTTTTTCTTTTACGGGCACAGATTTCGGTTTGAATGGTTATACCTTTGGTGCAGTAGGAGATTGGTCACAAACCTATAATTTAGGCGATGAACAGGTCATTACTTTAATTGCTTTATGTAATGAAAATTATGAATTTTTTATTTATGATAATGATAATCCCAACTGTATGGCTACCTTTAACTATGGTTCTGTATGTTGTGAATGTGAGTTAGATATAGAAGTGCTTCAAGGTTTATGTGATGATGGTGTACTTACACCTAGGTTTGATATTCTTTATAATAGTGGTTCTTGTGGAAATTATAATTATAGTCTTCAAGTAAATGGCACAGATGTCCCTTTCGCATATAACAGGAATACAGGTTTGTATGAAACTGATGATATTATTTCTGGAGAAGAGTTTATCACATATGTCATTTGTACTGAGGTACCAGATTTAAATGAATGTTTTGAGTATGTTTTTCCAAATCCATGTTTTACGTCTGTAGGTGATTTTACGGCTGTCATAAATACGGCATCATGTGTAGATGGTTCGATGACAATACCATTTAGTTTTACGGGCGAAAACTTTGGTTTACAAGGTTTTACCATAAATACTAGCATAGGCATTAGTCAATCCTACATGCCTAATGATGTATTTGAATTAATACTTCCTGCTGCATGTGGCGAATCTGTGCTTTTGACAATAGTTGACGATGCCAATCCAAGTAATTTTTCAGAATATCCATTGGGTATTGTTTGTTGTCCGTGTGGGCCTATTTATGCAGCAAGTACAAACGAATGTCAGAATGATTCTTTTATTTTGAATATTGATTTTGGAAATGATGAAAATTCCTGTGGTGCAGGCGAGTGGATTCTGACCATAGAAGGCGATGAAGTAGCACTCTACGAAACGAATACAGGATATGTTTCACCCGCTTTGTCAACTAACGATTCACTTTTAATTTTTACCTTGTGTAGTGTTGTACCAGGAGGTCAAGAATGTTATTTAGATACTTTAATAAATCCATGTTTCCAAACCACAACTACAGATACTTGTCAACTTACAAGTTTTAT
>DAOLFJ010000365.1:1159-4360 GCA_035326365.1 Saprospiraceae bacterium
GCGACACAATCGACTTAATTCAAACTAACACAGGATACGCTGCTACAGGTATTCAGAGTTCAGACTCATTAATCTTATATGAGTTGTGTACACTAGTCCCAGGTTTACCAGAATGTTACACTTTGACAGCATTGAATCCTTGTTTTGAAACCATAGTTTCTTTGCCAGAAATCCAAATTCAGGACATAGTCCGAGTGAATATGATCCATGGTCAACAAATCACTTTAAATAGCAAACACGATCAGCCATTGCATGTATTTGTCTATAATGTCAGTGGACAACAAATGCCGTTTTTACCTATCTTGGGTCCATTACAATCCGTAACTTATGATATTACATCATGGCCAGCAGGGCTGTATGTTTTGAAAGTCTCATCGAGTAAATTTACATCTTCGATGAAGCTTATGAATGTAAGATAGATGTTAAAGTTGCAATTGGAATTGTAAACTTGTTTGCAATATGACTGAGTTAATGGAGTTGTAAACTTGTTTGCAACATTATTTTGATATTGGAGTAGCAAACTTGTTTGCAAAATCACTGCCAATGGCGTAAAAGACATATTTTTGGAATTTCGGCAAATTCTGTTAAACATATTATTATTCACAGTGTTTCCCTTTCTTTTTTTATGGAAGCAAAGGATATAGATAGAATCATAGAAATGGCGTGGGAAGATCGCACACCATTTGAAGCCATCGAAATACAGTTTGGTATCTCGGAGTCGCAAGTCATAGCCATCATGCGCAAAGAATTGAAGAGATCGAGTTTCAATCTTTGGAGAGCACGTGTGCACAGCGGTGTAAGCCAAAAGCACAGTAAAAAGCGAAACCCAGAAATATCTCGTTTTAAATGTGCGTTGCAACGTACCATATCCATGAATAAGATCAGCAAACGATAGTGGGCAATGTCACTATTTCACCAAGTCTTAATGTCAAAGAAGCCATTTCAATCGTTTGGTTCAAAAGAGATCTTCGTCTGTATGATCACGAACCATTATTCTTAGCGCAGAAATCACAACTTCCCGTTTTATTGCTTTATTGTTTTGAGTCATCCGTCATGCAGAATGATGATAGTGATGTGCGTCATTGGAGATTTGTGTACGAATCCATCGTGGACCTGAACCAAAGACTGTCAGCCTTCGACACACAAATCCTAGTTTGCCACCAAGAAGTGATGGATGTACTAGATCAATTGCAAAATTATTATGACATCAAACATATTTTCTCACATCAAGAGACGGGAAATAAAGTCACCTACGATAGAGATTTGGGAGTGCAGAAATTCTGTGTTGACCATAATATTATTTGGAAAGAATCGCTCACCAATGGTGTAGTACGTAAGCTGAAATCTAGAAAAAACTGGGAAGTCAGGTGGAAAGAGACCATGTCAAAACCAATCATTAAGATAGACTTGACAAAAATAAATTTTTTAAAACTGCCTTTAACTACTATTGAAACCATAAAAGGATATGATATTCCCATCGAAATCACCGTACCAAATACAAATTTCCAGCAAGGTGGCGAGACTTTAGCTTGGAAGTATCTGCGTAGTTTTCTTCATGAAAGGTATTCCAATTATTCAAAACATATTTCCAAACCTGCCCTCAGTCGCAAGAGTTGTAGTAGGCTCTCACCATATCTCACCAATGGTAATATCAGTATGCGTGCCGTCTACCAATCTACCATGGAGCGATACAAGACAGCAAGCAATAAACGCGCACTTTCTAATTTTATTTCCAGACTACATTGGCACTGTCACTTCATCCAAAAGTTTGAAGATGAGTGTACTATGGAGTTCCAACCAGTCAATAAAGCCTACGACCAATTGGCCAAATCTAGAAATGAATTATTTATCAAAGCGTGGCAAACAGGTCAGACTGGTGTGCCGCTCATCGATGCATGTATGAGATGTCTAGTAGAGACAGGTTATATCAATTTTAGAATGCGTGCCATGGTCGTCTCTTTTTTTGTATTTAATCTGTGGCAAGATTGGCGAGATTTACATTTTTTGGCTAGACAGTTTCTAGATTATGAACCAGGCATTCATTATCCCCAAATACACATGCAGTCCGGCATCACAGGTGTTAATACGATACGAATATATAATCCAATAAAAAACTCCATCGATCATGATGAAAATGGCGATTTTATCCGAAGATGGGTACCAGAATTAGCCAATATTCCCCTGCCTTTTATCCACGAACCATGGAAACTAAGTGTCATGGAACAACAGCTATATGGCTTTGAGTTGGGTCGTGATTATCCTGCACCAATAGTAGACATAGAAGCTACTCGCCAGAAAGCAGCAGACATCGTGTGGAATTTCCGCAAGTCCGACGATGTGAAAACAGAAGGCAAACGCATCCTAGCAAAACATACTAACGCCAAGGGGAAGTTTACGGTGCATAAAAAGCAATGATGAGAATTGTTGGGTAATACAGGTTGTGGCGATATTCTCAAAATGAAATATATCAGAAATACAAAATACCGTAAATCTTTCTGCGGGTCTAACGGAAGTTCTTATCTTTGTGGTCGAAGATCAGAAATACAAAGTTATTTAAGAGTAAATGGAATTACCAAGATATATAACCCAAACGGGAAGAAGTTGAAAAGTTTATCAATTTCTAAGTGAAGGACCTAATGGAAGCATCACAAAAAGAGTATATTTTCAAGAAACGACTCGAGATAACTATGTAAGTCTTTTAATGGGAGATTATGATAAACATACAGGTGAAACCGATTTCTACAATGTTTCAAATAATGGAGATAGAGACAAGGTTTTGGCTACGATAGTTGATATATGTTACAACTATTTTGAGTTATACCCAAATCATGTAATAACGTTTACAGGAGCTAACCAAGCAAGAACTAGACTTTATCAAATGGCTATCAATACATATTTTGAAGAATTAACTTTAGATTTTCATATTTATGGGGAACTTAATAAGGCTACAGAACCGTTTAGAAAGGATATCAACTACTCAGCATTTTATATACTTTTAAAATAATTAATCATGCAAACTCAGAATAACATTTTAGAATTGGACTTAAAAAGGCAGCCAATTATGATAATCAATGAAGAATTGGATAATGTCAAACCATCAAACATACCTCAAGTAAAAATTGATAGTTTTGAAAATGCAGTTAAGAATACCAACCTTCTTGAAGTCATTGAAAAAATTAAAAGGGAAAGAATCACCAAGCC
>DAOLFJ010000039.1:0-23536 GCA_035326365.1 Saprospiraceae bacterium
GCCGATAGATAACCACGTATTCAAAACCATGAAGCGGTATCTACCCGGACCATATACCTTTATCTTAAAATCAAATAATTACGTCCAAAAATTCTTCAAAAACAATAAAGAAGAGATCGGCGTACGTATTCCACACAGCGAAATCCTAGATGGATTGCACGAATTTCTTGATGCACCATTGATCTCCACATCGCTAAATAGTGAGGATGGCGTTCAGAAGTTTTTTACAGATCCTGACGAAATAGAAACATTATTCCAACACAAAGCAGATATCTTGATAGATGGCGGAATAGGTGATAATTCGGAATCAACCGTCCTAGATTGTACAGGCGAAGAGATCGAACTAATCCGCGAAGGCAAAGGAGAAGTAGATTAAATAAAGCAAATTACCATCTCAAATCATTATTGTTTGAGATGGTAATTTAATGAATATCAATATTTTACAGAGACAATAGACTATAAAAAGATACTAAGTAAGTTAAGTTTTGGCACAACAGCACCAAAGAAAAAACTCATGTAAAATTATAAAATAGAAAAAAACATGTCATTATCAACAATTTTGATCATTTTTGCTACCTAATTCGTCATTTCATGATTAAATGGTTTTGTCGGCTGATGTTAAAAATATGGGGATTTAAGGTCACTGGACCAGATCCTGAGATAGTGCCAAAAAAGATGTATGCAGTCTATCCACATACTTCCAATTGGGACTTCCCACTCGGAATCTTGCTCAAAGGTGGCATGCCTATCAATGTAAATTATGTAGCAAAAGACTCGTTATTCAAATTTCCTTACGGATGGATATTCAGATGGCTAGGAGGCATACCTGTAGATCGTAGAAAAAGTACAAATTTTGTAGATCAAATGGTAGAACTTTACAATAAGTATGACCGACTTGCATTTGCAATAGCTCCAGAAGGCACTAGAAAACGAGTACGAAAATTCAAATCTGGCTTTTACTATATAGCACTCAAAGCAAAGGTGCCTATTATTATGGTAAAATTTGATTTTGGAAACAAAGTCGTAGATTATAGCGAACCATTTTATCCAACAGGGGTTTATAGCGAAGATTTAAAATTCATCATTAATCACTTCAGAGGCACACAGGGCAAAAACCCTGAGTTGGCTTGTCGGTGGGAAGATGAAGTTCTAGATTGACCACTATTTTAGTATCGTTCAATATGTTACATAATGCACATCCGTCTCTTATTCTTTAAAATAGGAGCTTTTTTTGTACTTTTTAAATCAAAACAATAAAACAAATTCACTTTATGAGATTCACAAGAAACCATTTTTATACACTGGCATTTGTAGGAGCTATTTCAATCTTACTATCTAATGCTGGCGGAGTGCCCCAAGCTGTAACCCTTGCACCAGGAGAATCAGGTGTATCTTGTAATACTTGTCACAACACGCCAGGTAATTTTGTACCACAAATAGGTCTTGAAGTCAAAGATGCCTTGGGTCAAGTGGTAACATCATATATTCCTGGTGCCCAATACGATTTAAGGGTAGTGGTAAGTGGTACAAATAGCCCAAAAGCCTTTGGTTTCCAAATGACTAGTCTTGCTGATAATGGCAACACAGATATGGGTGTTTGGACGAATTTAGGTCAAAGAGTAAAGCAAATCACATTGATAGGAAGAAAATATCTGGAACAATCAAGTCCAAGAGTAGATGGAATCTTTACGACAAAATGGACTGCACCATCACAAGATAAGGGCAATATTTCATTTTATTTCGCTGGCCTAGCTGTCAATCTTAGTGGAAATGACTCTGGAGACAACCACGTCACTGGTAAACTGACATTATCTCCGGCACAAACTTCTTCTACCCAAAATCTTAATTCAAACCAAAGTTTCCTTTATCCAAATCCAACCACGGATATTCTTACCATAACATCAGATAAAAATATCTATAACTTAGTGTTTTATAATATAAGTGGTCAAAAAGTAGCACAAATAAGAAATGAAAATGGTCGCGTAGACATCAGCAAATTACAAGAAGGTGTCTATATTGTTAATTCTATGAGTGAAGAAGGAAATATTCTAGGCTCTCAAAGGATCTTAAAGCTCTAATAGTTTGTACATATTTGATAGACGACAGAATTTACTCTTAATGTTAAATAGAGCTTATAATTCATTAAAAAGTCAAAAAAGTCATGTAATATTGCATGATATTACGATCTTATATAAAAATGGTAAAACAACCAAATATTGTTATGGTCAATTATCTGAATTCAAAACCATTCGAATATGGTTTGATACAATCAGATAATGAGGCATTAGGTCATAATATTACTAAAGCAACACCTGCCAAATGTGCTTCGTTATTTAAAGAAGGAAAAGCAGATATTGCTTTAATACCTGTAGGTGGATTGTCTGATATCACAGATTATAGAATTATTTCGAACTATTGCATTGCATGTGATGGTGAGGTTAGGACAGTTTGTATCTTTGCAAATCAAGACTTAGCTACATGCCGC
The DNA here is from genome assembly GCA_035326365.1 of Saprospiraceae bacterium. GTDB lineage: Bacteria > Bacteroidota > Bacteroidia > Chitinophagales > Saprospiraceae > OLB9. Next base: position 2,486 of record DAOLFJ010000039.1, read on the forward strand.
AAAATATACCTAGACGATCACTCAAGAACTTCTTTTCTGTTAAGTAAAATAATTTTAGAACAATATCTGCATTTGGACCTAGCGTATATTTCTGCGGATATTTCTACTATTGATTTATCTGAAGATGAAGCAATTCTCATGATAGGTGACAAAGTATTCCATCATGAACACAAATACACACACAAATATGACTTAGGAAGCATCTGGAAAAAATGGACAAACCTTCCCTTTGTATTTGCTGTATGGATAGCCCGAAATAATGTCTCTAAAGAAATAGAAGAAAACCTAAATATTGCCTTAAAATATGGTATTGACCACATAGATGTCATCATAAATCAGGAAAGCAATGAAAATTTAGATCTATATTATTATTTTAGTAGAAATATTCATTACCAATTTGATAAAGACAAAAAGGATGGTCTTAAGGAGTTTTTAATAAAAGCTGACCAATATAATCAAGTACCTACAAAAAGTGTTTAAAATGAAAATCATCAAGAACTTTTGCATCATTGCCCTACTTTCTTGTGTATCAATATTTCCATCGTTTAGCCAAGGAAGTGTCTTATTTATTGAAGATAGTGGAGATACTTTTGGCAACAGTAGATATTTAGCAACTGCATTAGATAGTTTAGAACTTGATTATTTTTACTACGATACAGAGACATCAGGACTTCCTACCTTGGAAATGCTTACTTCGTTTGACCTTGTGATGTGGCATACTTCTACATGGGGCGTGGATCTATTTTTTTGGGAATCCGTTAATACAGACGATCATCTGATAAAACAATATTTAGATAATCCAAAAGCTAAATTATGGCTTATAGGAAATGATTTTATGTTTCAAGAATATGGAGGCGCACCTGATACATTTAGTGAAGGAAGTTTCCCATATGATTATCTTGGCATTACAGCCTATAAGGCTCAATCTTTTGGAGATGATGGTAGTACAGGTGTACCGTATTTAACGCCTTCTTCGCCTAATGCAATAGAAAATCTAACTAGAATTAATTGGGTATTTCCAACTTTGAATTGGGCAGATAGTTATGAAATAAGAGAAACAGCTACTCCAATTTATGAATTTGGTGGTGACAATTATTCTCTCAAGGGTGCGACAACAGGTTACTTTTTTCCAAGAGAAAATGGAAGTACTGTGTTGACATTTGGCTTTGACCTATCTTTATGTTCAAATAAAGACACAATTGTCAACACTGTGGATAAAGTTCTTAAATGGTTTAACAGAGTTTCTTTAACAGATCATAATGTCTTAGAAAAACAAAATTATAAAATCTATCCTAGTATCGTCGTGGACGAATTCAATATTGTACTCCCTCAAAACACCAAAAAATCTCCAAGTATAACAATTTTTAATGCCCAAGGACAAGTAGTTTTGCAGAATTTAGCATCGCAAAAATATAGTGACCTCATAAAAATACAACTTACCGAATCACTTCCTAAGGGCGTCTACTATTGCGAATTGACAAATGAAAACACCAAAGAAACACACAAATTGATAAAAATATAGTCGCCTTTCAATCGATTTTTTAGATTTTATTATAGAATCAATTTATTTCCATATATTTACATCTTAAAATCAATGTAATACAAATGGAAAGAAATCATCATTGGTATATTATTGTTATATTTTTGTGTACATCATTGTATGGCGTTGCACAGCCAAGTTTTGTAGATAAAACTCGATCATTCAAAAAAAACATACCTACACGAAGTGTAATGCCAGGAGGCATCGCTGACATCGATGGAGATCTCGTCGATGATCTGATCATCATTGATAGGGGCTTGCATCTGAAAACTGTAAAAAGTAGTGGAAATATATTTAGCCTAGAAAGCATAGATTCAAGCAGAATAACCAATAACAGCTTGTGGACACTTACTATGGGAGACCTGAACAATGATGGTATAAATGAAGTCATTACAGCTGGAGAATATACTCGCATTCAGATAACAAGTCTTAATAATGGTCAGATAGAAAGCACTTCCATAGACGGTGACTTTTTTGCCCAAGCTTCCAATACGATCGATATTAATAATGATGGTTGGCTAGATTATTTTGTGTGTGACGATAATGCACCACCTGTAATTTATCTAAATGACAAAAACGGCAATCTTACGCTGACAGATGTTATTGATTTTACATTAAATGACAATACGGATGGTTCTGGAAACTATGGAAGTGAGTGGGTAGATGTGAATGGTGACAATTTGCCAGATTTATGCATTGCGAAATGTAGAGCAGGCGTCGATTCACCCAATGATTTGCGAAGGATCAATAGACTCTACATCAATAATGGTGACGGTACATTTTCAGAAAAAGGGCAAGAATTCAATCTAAATAGCGGCGCTCAGACATGGGTCACTACATTCGGAGATATAGATAACGATGGAGATCTAGATGCTTTTGTAGTAAATCATTACGCACCACACGCATTGATGGAGAATATTGACGGAACTCATTTTATGGAAATACCACTACCTACCACGTTGCAATCTTTTGGTTTTCAATCTATAATGCGAGACTTTGATAATGATGGCTACCTAGACATCATCATGAGTGGTGCAGAAGGCACTACCCTACTTTATAATCGTGGGAACAAGACTTTCGACATCATTTATAATATCTTGGGACCAAGCAAAGCACCATCATTGGTAGCAGGTGATCTGAATGATGATGGTTTTTTAGATATTCATGCACACATCAGCATACCTATAAATGAAGTCGGTGTAAAAGATGATGAACTATGGATCAATCAAGGAAATGACAACAATTTTGTCAAAATAAATCTAGATGGTAAAGTTTCAAATCGCTCAGGAATTGCAGCAAAAATAGAAATATATGGCGCTTGGGGAAGACAAATGAGATATGTCAAAGGTGGTGAAAGTTATGGGATTTTTAATTCATTTCTGCAGCATTTTGGGTTAGGACAGCACGAAATTATTGACAGTCTTATCGTAACTTGGCCATCGGGTATTATTGATAAACATATAAATCTAGATGTCAATAAAACTTATTTTGTCCAAGAAGACAAATGTATGACAGCAACTATAACACTATATGATGAAGTTCGAAAATTCACCAACAGTGCAATTTCCATAGCTGCTTTAGATGGTTTTGAAAGTTATCTTTGGAACGATGGCAGCACCACAAAAAACATTATGGTCGATAAAGAAGGTACTTTTCACGTCAAAATGACTGATGCCAATGGATGTGTCACCATCTCAAAACCTATCATCGTAAAATCAGGATGTTTTGCAGCTGATACTAAACTAATCGATGAAGCTAGTAGCATCACCCTTTGTGCTGGTCGTGACATCGAACTATCATCCGTACTTGCTGACAATTATATCTGGAGTAATGGTGCCACTACACAAACTATCAGTGTGAATACATCAGGATGGCTAAGTCTGACTGCGACAGATCTATGCGGAAATAGTCTCACTGACCAAATACAAGTGACATTTATCGGAGTAAACGTAGATGTGAAAGGTGATAGTATCAAAATAGGTGAAACAGCAACCCTTACATCTACAAATGCAAATACACTTTGGTTTGATGATATTAGTTCAGAAACACCAATCTATATTGGTAATGAATTTATAACAGAAGCACTTTCGTTCTCGACAACATTTTTTGCACAAAACAATGCAGTAGTAGATCAAAAAATACAAAAAGTAGGCGAAAATCAGTTCCCACTCAATAATTTTTATGGTTCCAATACTATTAATGGACATTTAGTATTCCAAGTAGAACAACCATGTATAATCCATAGCGTAGTTGTCAATACAGACACTGAAGGACTTAGGAAAATCATCATCAGAGACTTTGCTAATGATATTATTTTTGAAAAAGATGTAGTCCTTAAGACAGGAATTCAGACTATTATCCTTGATGCTAGTTTACAGCCTAATATTCAATACAAAATGACTACAGATGCAGCTACAAATAATACATCTCTTGGTTTTAATAGTCCTAGACTAGTGAGGTCAAATACAAACACAAATTACCCTTATGTGATAGACAATGTTATACAGATACTATCTTCATCACTTGGATCGACTTATTACTATTACTTTTATGATTGGGAGGTGATGTATGATATCGAATATTGTGAAAGCGAAAAAGTCCCTGTAGTTGTATTTGTGGATAGAACTTCTTCCATTTACGAATTAAGTGAAGAAGAAAAAATAACCATTCATCCCAACCCAACTACAGGTATCATCACAATATCTACAAATGCTACCAAACAGACATATCAAATCAGAAACTTGTCTGGTCAAACTGTAATGGAAAACACATTAGTTGATGGACAATTAGATATTACAAATTTACCCAACGGAATTTATTTATTAACTTTAAAAACAGATACGTTAAAAAGACATTTTAAAGTGGTGAAAATATAGGGGATTTTGCCCTGTCAAGCTGAAAGCTTTAACTAATATTAGCTTAGCGAAGATTGTAAGCTAATCGATAGTAATAAAACTTACCTAAAGATTAAATGGGTCAATTAAACGTAGACCATCAATATTTATAAAATCAGATATATTCCGAGTTATTAAATGTAGTCCATACACTAAAGATGATGCGGCAATAATCGCATCGGGCAATTTTATTTTATACGCTTTTCTAATATCAGCTGTTTTATGTTTAATTGGGCTATTAAGTTCTATGACCATAGCATCATAGATAAAATTTTGTAGCAATTCCATATCTTGTTCATTTGTGGTTTTCCAACATAACAATTCTATCTCTGTGATAACAGAAAAACAAGGTTGAGAATTTATTAAAGATTCATCAATAAATTTTTCTCCATCTTTAGGAAATTGCTGTTGAAGGTAATAAATTGCAGTATTGGTATCCCAAATATAGTTTATTCCCACCCGTTCCGTAGTTTTTCTAGTTGATCATCAACTTCTTCTAGGTTTTGTTTTTTCATTACTCCTTTATAGTTAAATTTCTTTTGGGTTAAAGGTGTATTTTCCTCTTTTCTCAATCGGATAAGTTGCAATTGTTCCAGATCTTGTAAGAGTTTCATAGCTTTTTCATTTATTATATCGATAGTAACTGTCTGTATCATATTTCAATTTTAAATCGTTAAAAAGCAAAAATTAAGAATAAAGATAACGCAAAATCACACTTAAAAGTTTCACCCTATGCCGCCTACGTCTCGTTAAGCATCGCATCTTCGCAAAGCTTGGGTTAGTTTTGGCGTCCCGCCATAGACATTACATTCTTTTTAAAACTTAAGCCAACATATATTTTTTACCAGGCAATGTCTTGATCAATCCTTTAAATTCTAGTCCTAGCAACAGTGAAGATACTTCAGAAGGCGTCATCCCCATTTTGTATGTGAGCGCATCTATGGCTAGTTCTTTATTGTCTCTAATAAGTCCCATCATGATGGTCTCTACATCATCTAGTTCTACGAATAATTGTTTCTGGATGACTTTGCCTGCATCTATTTCTTCCCATCTCATGATATATGCGATGTCGGCAGCACTTTCTATGAGATGTGCTTTGTTTTGTTTGATCAGTTTGTTACAACCTTCGGAAAGTTCTTCTGTCACAGGGCCAGGAACTGCAAACACGTCTTTGTTGTATTCATTGGCAAATTCAGCAGTGATGATGGAACCACCTTTACGTTTAGACTCGATCACAATCACGACATCACTCATAGATGCAATGATCCTGTTTCTCATAGGGAAATTCTCCCGATCTGGATTTGTCCCTGACGGAAACTCAGTCAATACACCACCGTTTTCAATCATTTTACTCGAAAGTTGTTTATGTTCGGCAGGATAAATCCGATCAAGACCATGGCCTAATACTCCTATCGTTGGAATATTTACATCCACACATTTGCGGTGGGCAGCAGCATCTACTCCAAAAGCCAAGCCACTCACAAGCAATACATTATAAGGCAACAGTCCTTCAATCAATCTATCACACATAGTACGACCGTATTCAGATGGTTGGCGCGTACCTACAACTGCTACGGTTCGATGATGATTGAGATTGGAAGTACCTTTATAATATAGTACGATTGGACTAGAGTCAAAATTTGCTAATCTTTTAGGATAATCATCACTTAGGTAAGATAAGATTGTAATATCATTTTTCTGCGTAAATTTCAACTCTTGCTCTGCATCTTTAATAGCAAAATCAGGTGCAAAATTTTCCACGAATACTTGTCCCACACCTGGTATTTTAAGCATATTTTTTTTGGTTTCCTTAAAAACAGCTTCAACGCTACCACAATAGCTTATTAAGTTTTTAGCCATGACAGGACCAACTTTTGGCATTTTAGTCAAAGCTATTAAGTAAATTAGTTCTTGTTCTATCATTGTAAATTTTGTGCAGCTATTCTAAATCTATTTGCTTCATTCGGATTTCCATTCAACTCGTAAGAAAGCGCCAAAGCTTCATTAACACTTTTGCTATTAGGATTGATATCATAGGCATATTGCAAATACTGTGATGCCCAATTTCTTCTACCATCTTTATAATTTAGTAGATCTTTACCTAAAGATAAGTAAAAAGGAAATAACTCTTCACTATAGCTTCCCTTTAGATACTCGCTGAACTCTTTGATAAAAGGTATATCTGGTCTTCGTAAGATAATAGGTCTCATGCCTTTGATATAATCATTGATATTTCTATCCATCTTAAATCGTTCTGTAACAACTCCGATCAACATTAGATTTGCATTAGAATAATCAGGTAGTATCTCGACTGCTTTTAAACCATAAAATTCAGCTTGGTCTATAAGTTCTCTTTTTTTGGTTTTGTCATCTGTCACTTTAAATTCCTCAAATAATGCTGTAGACATAAACGAATTTGCCCTTGCACTATTAGACGAAACAGCTACTGCCGCTTTATTGAGAGACAAAGCATCTTTCCAAGCAGGTACACGTACATAAGTCTTGATACTATATCCTAAAACAAAGATAGAAGCAAGTGCAATACTGATATTAACGCCGTTCTTTTTTATGAAAGTGGGCATTTGCTCAGATAAAAAATAAGCCAAGGCGATACAATATCCTGCTGAAGCCATAAATATAAATCGCTCATTCATAAATGTACCCAGGTTGATCACGATATTAGATACAATCGTCAACGTCAATAAGTAATATAAAATGCTGAATGAATATATATTTTTCTTCACCAAACCTTTAAACCCAACAAAAGCCATAGCTAAGTATCCTATAAATGACAGTAATGAAAAAATATTTATTAAAGTAACCTTTGGTATGGCATAAGGGTAATAATCATGTGAAAGCGGATGTGGAAATATCATCAACATGATGTACTTACCCAATGTGTACATAATACTTCCGAATTTTTCACCACCGGTCATACCAAGGAATGGATTGTTCATCACATCTTTGGAAGCTTCGCCAAATTTCGGAATTCCCGCAGTATTAAATCTCAGCATTAAATATAGAAAAGTGGTAATCAGTAATCCTAAAATAATCTTTTTTAGTAATTTACTATTGGTTTCGCTAAAAAAATAAATTGTCAATGGTATAACTGCTACAAAAGTTATGGCATTCTCCTTGGACAAAAGACCAAGAAAATAACTCATCAAAGCTGTTAGCAACCAAGTCCAGCTATTACGATCCATATAGCGCAAACTAGCATACAAAGCACCCATTGAAAACAACATAGACATGATTTCATCTCGTCCTTTAATATTAGCTACCGCTTCTGAGTGTATTGGATGCACTAAAAATATAAGTGAAGCCAAAAATGGAATCGACATAAACCAATACTTATGCTTAAAATTCCTAAACAACATCGCCAAGACCATCATTAACAAAATACAAGTGAAGCCATAGAGAATAATATTAATAATATGACTCAACGTAGGATTCAAATCACCCATGATTCCATACTCAATTGCAAATGTAATGATAGAGAGTGGTCGATATCTATTACCTTGTACAAGTTCCTTTTTCTCCCCAAAATATCCTTCAAAACTTTCTGTGGTCAAGATTTCGTCAATGCCACTAAATCCCATTTTGGTATATTTATTACCCGTAATGACCATCAAATCGTCCAATACATAACCATAAGGAATACAAACATGATATAGTGCAAAACTCAACAACATGATTATGATGCTCTCCTTCCAATAATTACGAAAGAAAGGTGCTTTATAAAAATCGCCTAAAGTTTGTAAAAGTGGTTCTTTTACCGTGACAGATTTAGTACCTGCAGAAGATGCTATAGATGGTTTTCTTTTAGACATATGATTATTATAAACTTTTAGAATGCAAAGATTCAGAATTTTGCGTTATTTTTGTACTTCTTTTTGTTTTTTATTAAAATAGGATGAATAAAAATAAAATATATAGTGTATTGGTAATGTTAACATTGGCATCTACAGCTAACCTTACTGCCCAATGGAATATCAAAGTTGGCTATGCTGGTGGTTTCATGAAAGCACCTGTGCTCAATGCAGTAGTTGATAATTTTAATAACAAATACAATACATTCGAAGATAAATTAGACCCATTCAGATCTATACATGGTCTAGAGATTGGTTTGAGATATAGATTGAATAGTGTAGGCTTTGAGGCATCTTGGAATAGCATGAGTTCAAAAAGTGACTTTATTGGCAAATTACCTGGTAGTTCAGCCAATTTTCAAGATAGATGGTTCATGTCCATGACTGAATACTCATTTGGATTAGAAAACTATATTGGCAATTTTGGATATGGCGCATCATTGGGATACAGGACATTCAGGATGAAAACTGATATTACAGGTTCCACCCGTAAAAAAAGATTAGTAGCAGAAGACCCTGGGTTTGCAAGTAAATTTTATCTTTTATACCAAGTTCCAGGTAATAAAGTAGGTATCGCATTCAAACCTTACGTACAGTTTCCTCTGCAAGAAATAGATATCAGTGGTTTTGACCAAGACCTAAATGTGCAATTTGACGATGGATATAATGCTGCTAAGCCACAATTAGAGAAGTTCTTTATGTATGGGATATCTATCGTGCTTTATAATGGGAAACAATATTAAGTTAAACAATCAAAGACATGCTTAGGTATATCATATTTTCAATCATTACATTGATATTGATCAATTGTAAAAATCAACAACCACAAGTAGTTACAACGACAGACTCTTTGCAGTTTTCGCAAGATAGTCTGTTAAGGTCATATGGTGAAGGATGTAAACTGCAAGACAGCTTAACTAATAATTGTCTGACTATCAATAACTATTTTCTTACTATCAGTGGCAATAATGAAGTCTTGATCGGTTCAGTAAATGATACTTTAGAGTCTTATATCAAAAATTCATTGATAAATATTGTAGATATGGAGGGAGACCAAACAAGTCGATATAAATCACTTTCCATAGATAGTCTTTGTGGACTGATAGCAGATATGCACAAATCACAAGTAGCCGATTATCCTGATGCCGCTTCCAATCAATGGTTTATAGAAACATATTCTGACACCACATTTCATAATCAAAAACTACTTTCAGTCCAATTTACAGAAGCTACCTATCTAGGTGGTGCGCATCCAAATACTTTTACCAATTTCTTAAATTTTGAAAAAAGTACTGGTAAAACGCTTGGATTCGATGACATCATAAAGGATAAAACTACTTTTTTAAAAATCTCGGAATCAGCTTTCAGAAAAAATCAAGAACTCGGTGTAGAAGACGACTTAGAAGAAGCAGGCTATTTTTTTGAAAAAGGAATTTTTGCACTTCCTTATAATTTTACCTTCAACCAAGAAGGCATTTATCTATTCTTTAATCCCTATGAAGCTGGCGCATATGCATTGGGACCGATTGCATTTACGATACCATATGAAGAAGTGAAGGATGTTTTAGATCTTAGTAGGGTAAGGTAGAGATAATACTTATTGGCAATTGAGTTTTATCTCAATATAACTTCGAACTGCCTAAGCCCAATTTACATCTCAAATGATTGACGGACACCCACAAAACGCCAAGTCCATACTTACTACTACGTGTAAAGTTTATAGAAGACGCTTCGTCAAAATATTTGGTTGGACATGTAACTTCTGCGATATCGTAGCCTTTATAGATAATCTGTGATAACATTTCATTATCGAAGATAAAATCGTCCGAATTATTATTGTATTTGATGGACTCAAGCACTTTCTTACTAAACGCTCTATACCCTGTGTGATATTCAGAAAGTTTGTACCCTACTAGTAGGTTTTGTGTCAATGTCAGAAAACGATTTGCAATGTATTTGTACAAAGGCATCCCACCTTTGAGCGCTCCTTTGCCTAAGATTCTCGAACCTAATACGACAGGATAAAGGTCTTCACCAATGATATTTACCATAGATGGAATGAGTAATGGCGTATATTGATAATCAGGATGCAACATGATGACGATATCACCGCCGAGTTCTAGTGCTTTATTGTAAAGAGACTTTTGATTACCACCGTAACCTTTGTTTTTTTCATGAGAAATCACATGTTGGATCCCTAGTGATTTGGCTATTGCCACCGTATCATCTTTGGAAGCATCGTCACAGAGAATTACTTCGTCTACCAAGTCAAACGGTATTTCTTTATACGTTTTTTGTAATGTTTTACCTGCATTGTAAGCTGGCAAAACAACTATGACTTTTTTATTTTTGTACATGTCATGTATTATAGTTACAAGAAATTAGGTTGGTTTAAATGTTGTAATCATACCACTGCGTGTTGATGCACATTATTCCTATGCTACCTAATTCCCAAAAAAGAACGAATGTCTTTTCAAGTTATTCTACAAAAAAACCTGTTGATCTTAATTAATTAAGAAAAGTACCATTTTTTTGATATATCCAAATAAGCATGATGATGAATAAAATAATTGTCAAAACTACTTTACCGAATATTGCTCCTTTTCTACCGAAATCGTTATTGGCTGACATATTGTTATTTGTTTATGAGTTAATGCTACTGCGCACGAGTTGCAAAAATACATATATTTGCCAAAACTATTAAATGGTAGCTACTATTTTTAAGATTTAAACGCAAAATATTGGTTTTATGGTACAGAAGAAATTCAATAATACTTAGATTAGTGCTTCCAAAAATTATTTTATCAATTTAACTTATACGCCAAACCCATATTTTCTAGCTCCCTAATAAACTGATAATCAGCTGTAACCTTTAGTGATGTGGCTACCAGATCTATTCCAAAATCATCCTCACCATCGACCACTTTTAATTTTAAAGTGTGTGGCCCTTCTTTTTCCAGACATATTTGTTCTATATCTGTAACCAATTTTTCATCGATAATATGAAGCGGTAATTTGATAGTAACAGATTTGGTAAGATTTTTACCAATAGTATCTAACATCCTGATATCCTTCACATTAAAGAAAACCCTATCTTGACCAAATCTTTTTTCGTTAGTTCCTTCAAGATATAATACTTGTCCTTTGGATATCAAATGTTTGAAAGATTCAAATTTTTCGTTGTATAAATTGATTTGAAAAGCACCTGTAAAATCTTGCATGGTAAACCTAGCATAACCTGTTCCTTTTTGAGTGGTACCAAACATTACATCTGAAACGATGCCTCCCAATTTAAGGAGTTTATCTAATGTTTGCTCTGCTTTTTCGAGTGGACAATTGATAAAATGTTTGAACTCAAGGTGATAATCGTCTAGCGGATGCCCACTAATGTAGATGCCTGTGACTTCTTTTTCCTTCTCAAGTTTATCGATTTGGTTCCACTCTCCTACATTTGGTGGCTTTGGTGTATCGATATAGTTGTTCATAGAATCTCCGAAGAGAGACATTTGATTACTATCCTTTTGGGCTTGGTAATTAGAGCCATATTTCAAAAGGCCTTCTATAAAACTTTCTGTTCTATCTCCCAATTCGAAATATTGCGCTCTGTTCAAGCCTCCGAATGAATCCAAAGCACCACCTAATACAAGGCTATCCATACATTTTTTATTGACAGCACGTAGATTGAGTCTGCGCATCATGTCATATACATCTTCAAAATGACCATTCTCCTTCCTTTCTCTGACGATCTCCTCTACAGGTCCTTCTCCTACACCTTTGAGCGCAGAGAGTCCAAAACGCACCTGACCTTTGGCATTGACTGCAAATTTAATATTGCTTTCGTTAATATCTGGGCCAAGTACATCGATTTTCATTCTTTTGGTCTCTTGCAAGAAAAAGTTGATCTTTGATATATCACTTTTATTGTGATTAAGCACCGATGCCATGAATGCCGCGGGATAATGCGCTTTTAGATAAGCTGTCTGAAATGCAATGTAAGCATAACAAGTAGAGTGTGACTTATTAAATGCGTAAGATGCAAATGCCTCCCAGTCTGTCCATATTTTTTTGACGACGTCTTCAGGGTGACCATTGGCTTTACAGCCTTCTACAAATTTTGGAAACATCTTATCCAAAACTGCTTTTTGTTTTTTACCCATCGCTTTACGAAGCATGTCGGCATCACCTTTACTAAACCCGGCCAATTTCTGCGAAAGCAACATTACCTGTTCCTGATAAACGGTGATACCATACGTCTCTGACAGATATTCTTCCATATCTGCTAGGTCAAATTTTATCTCTTGTTTCCCATTTTTACGGGCGATAAAGTCAGGAATATATTGGAGTGGCCCAGGACGATACAAGGCATTCATCGCTATCAAATCTTCAAATCTTGTGGGTATCAAATCTCTCAGATACTTCTGCATACCTGGAGATTCATATTGGAAGATGCCGACCATGTCGCCACGTTGGAACAATTCAAAAGTTTTTTCATCTTCGAGTGATATAGCGTCAATATCTATATCAACATCGTATCTATCTTTGATGATTTCTAGGGCGTCTTTAATAATGGTCAAAGTCTTAAGCCCCAAGAAGTCCATCTTCAAAAGTCCTGCTTCTTCAGCGACACTGTTGTCGTATTGAGATACAAGTAGTTCAGAATCTTTGGCTACAGAAACAGGGACAAAATTGGTAATATCATCTGGTGTAATGATGACACCACAAGCGTGAATACCTGTATTCCTTACTGATCCTTCGAGCTTTTTTGCGGTCCGAATCATCTCACCTATCTCAGATTTCTCTTCAGCCATTTTTCTGAAGTCGTAGGCTTTTTCTTTGTCTTCGCTCGTGAAAACATCCTTTTGCTTAGGGTCAATATCCTTTTCTGCCAATACGCCTGCAAGGGTCGCCGTCAGATGTGAAGGGAATACCTTGGCCACTCTATCCACTTCATTTAGTGGGATATTCATGACACGACCTACATCTCGGAGCGATGATCTAGCAGCCATTGTACCGTAGGTTACGATCTGTGCTACTTGGTTTTTGCCATATTTATCGATCACATAATCGATCACTTTGCCCCGACCATCATCATCAAAATCTATATCTATATCGGGCATGGATACACGCTCGGGATTAAGAAAACGCTCAAAAAGCAAGTCATATTTGATTGGGTCTATATTAGTAATACCCAAACAATAGGCTACACAAGACCCTGCCGCTGATCCACGACCTGGACCGACGGAAACTCCCATTTGTCTGGCCACACTCGTAAAATCTTGTACAATAAGAAAATATCCAGAATAACCAGATTTGGTAATGACATCCAACTCAAAATTAAGCCTGTCTTCCACTTCCTTAGTGATAGTACCGTACTTTCTCCTTGCTCCTTCGAATGATAAATGCCGCAAAAATAGCTCTTGGGTATCAAAGCCTGCTGGCAATGGAAAAGCAGGAAGTAAAATATCTCTAGCTAACTCGATATGATCTATCTTGGACTCAATCTCCATGGTATTGGCCACAGCTTCTTTGACATCACCAAAAAGGGTATTCATTTCTGCTTTGGTCTTAAAATAGAAGTCAGAACTTGGAAACTTGAATCGTTCTTTATCCTCTAATAATGAACCAGTATTGACACAAAGTAATACATCATGTGGAGCAAAATCGTCTTGTTCCACATAATGTGAATCATTAGTAACGATGGTTTTAATGTTGTATTTTTTGGCAAATTGGAGCAAGATTTGATTGACATCTTCTTGGCTCATGCCCGTATCGTCTATCTTTTCAAGGCCACGGTGACGTTGTAACTCGATGTAATAATCTTCACCGAAAAGGTCGAGCCACCATCTTAGTCTTTCTTCAGCCAATTCTAAGTTGCCGGTGAGAATAGTCTGTGGTATCTCTGCACCTAGACAACAACTAGTAGCGATGATGCCTTCATGATATTTTTCGATCAGCTCCTTGTCGATACGTGGGTATTTACCATACAATCCTTCAGTAAATCCTAAGGAACAAAGCTTAGTGAGATTTTCGTACCCTTTGACGTTTTTTGCAAGCATTAGCTGATGGTACCTTACGTCTTTTTGACCACGAGCTTTTTCGAAATGTTTGATATGTCGATCTTCTGTGACATAAAATTCACAGCCAATGATAGGTTTTATACCTTGTGCTTTTGCTTCTTTGACAAACTTAAATACACCGAACATATTGCCATGATCCGTAATAGCTACGGCAGATTGTCCATCTGACTTGGCTTTTTTCATTAATGTCTTAATGTCAGAAGCACCGTCGAGAAGTGAGTATTGTGTATGTGAATGTAAATGACAAAAATCTATCATAGGGAATATCTAATATCAACAAAGATTGGAATGCAAAGATACAAAAAAATAAATTCTTGGGGGCAGTTTTTAGATTTTTAGACCTAAGGTTTATTTGTTGTTTTTTGTTTTACCACTAAGAAAACTTAGTTAATACTACAAAGCACAAAGAGAAATAAAATGATCAACTTTCTGAAATTACACAACCTTAGTGACCTTAGTGCTAACCTTCAGTGATCTCAGTGGTTAATAATTAAATTTTATTTTACCACTAAGGAAACAAAGGACTTCACTAAGCGACACATAGCTATAAAATACCTTAACCTTAATGACCTTAGTGTTAACCTTCGTGATCTTAGATGTAAAAAATTAAATTTTATTTTACCACTAAGGAAACAAAGGACTTCACTAAGCGACACCTAGATATGAAATACCTTAACCTTAATGACCTTAGTGATTAACTTCAGTGATCTTAGTGGTTAAAAAACACTTGATATGTTTGGGCTAACCACTTAGAACACATAGTACACACTAAGAAACACTTAGCTAGACGATAGTAAAAATCTATGTGACCTAAGTGCTAACCTTAAGTGATCTTAGTGGTTAAAAAGTATCGACTTTAAAAATCAAACTCTATAGTATCACCCGGCTTTAATCCTGAATTGGGTTTTGATTCCTTTTCTGTCGGATTTTCAGGCTTAGGTTCGATGACTTCAGTGTTATTGTCTTCTTGAGTTCTGACTTCTACAGTCTGTCCATCATCAGAGACAACATCTACTTCTTGGTCATTTGCTTCATTTTCTACATCTTCTACCGTATCAACTGTCTCGATGATATCAACTTTCAGAAGTTTGGCATCAACCAATCGATTTCCTAAGGCTTTCCAACCTTTCACATCTATAAATTCAGTCAGAGCGACTTCTTTTTCTTCTTTTGTCTTACCTACGTTGTAACTATATTTAATCTTTGGAGATTTTGCCATGGATGCAAAATATAGTTTAGTACCTGCTGTTTCTGGCAAAAAGACAAATTTCTGATCATACGTACTGGTCTCTATTCTGAATCTTTTGACCATGGTAAATCCTTTTTCCCCTTCAAAATAAACAGCTGAAATTACGGTATCTTCTGTGTAATTGCCTATTTCGACGATGTTATTGACATCATACTTTTTATTGAGATCTAGCTCATTGATTTCGTAACTACCATCTTTGTAAATACTGAGCAATTTACTACCTGTGTCAAAAGCACCAAGGTACTTGCCTCGTTCATCTTGATTGAGTCTGCCACTGACTTCGTCCATATAGATTTGCATGGCACCAAGTGAAGACTTACCCACTGATACTTGGGTGATCTTACGGACAGGATACTTGGTGACCACATTGCCTTGTGATGTCCTTCCTTTAATAGCAAGATCTGCAAAATCAAAGTCAAATACTTTTTTCTTGGCAGTAGATCCTTGTGATAACTGCACATTTACAATCTCCGACTCACCATTGGCATTGGAAGTAAAGTAGAGCAATTTTGATCCTTTTTCGCCTTGGGTGAGGTCATACTCCTTATCTCTAGTGATGGCTGTGACGTTAAACCTTTTGGCATAAGATCTACCACTTTTAGTATCTAGATATATGAGGTTGTAGGTCGTACGATCATCAGACTTGAGCCACACGGCGGTATGAATGATATCTTTGCCTACAAAAACT
Source organism: Saprospiraceae bacterium (assembly GCA_035326365.1). Lineage (GTDB taxonomy): Bacteria > Bacteroidota > Bacteroidia > Chitinophagales > Saprospiraceae > OLB9. The sequence continues at coordinate 18,803 of DAOLFJ010000039.1, forward strand.
TTGTCAGCTATCCTTACTACTTTGAACTTACCATCACGAGTGAACGCAATGATATCCGCTATATCTGAACAGTCGCAAACGAATTCGTCCTTTTTCATGCCCATACCTATGAATCCTTCCGCACGATTGACATAAAGCTTGGCATTATTAGCAACGACTTCTTTGATTTCTATGGTGTCAAATGAAGTAATGATGGTCCGTCTTTCTCTTCCTTTGCCATATTTCTCTAGTAATCGCTCAAAATAGGCAATGGCAAATTCGGTCAAATGTTCCAAGTCATATTTTACCTGCTCTAACTCAGCAAGCAAATTGGCCATCATCTCATCCGCCTTAAAAGTATTATACTTGGAGATACGTTTTATCTTGATTTCGGTCAATCTGACGATGTCATCTTCCGTAATATCACGCATCATTTGTAGTCTACTATCTGCGCCAACTAATGGATCAGAAGGAGTAGCTACATATTTTTTTAACCCAATATCTATTGTCGTGATGACGTCTTCCCAACTTTCGCACTCTTCTATATCACGATAGATTCTGTTTTCTATGAATATCTTTTCTAGACTTGCGTGATGCCACTTTTCTTCTAGTTCACCCTTTTTAATTTCTAGCTCTCTGCGAAGCAAATCCTTGGTTTGGAAAGTAGAAATTTCCAAGATTTCAGTGACAGAAAGGAACAATGGCTTATTGTCAACAATGACACATGCATTGGGCGAATAGGAGACTTCACAATCTGTAAATGCATACAACGCATCAATAGTAACATCTGGTGAAACACCTGGCATTAACTCCAATTGTATTTCTACATCTTTGGCGGTATTGTCATGGACTTTTTTGATTTTAATCTGTCCTTTATCATTGGCTTTTAGGATAGATTCTATCAGGGTATTGGTCGTGACCCCAAAAGGTAATTCGACTATATTCAGCGTACTTTTATCGAATTGTTGGATTTTGGCTCTAATTTTAACCCTACCACCACGATGACCGTCCTGATAATCGGTGACATCGACCATACCACCTGTCTGAAAATCAGGATAGATCTTTGGTTTTTTACCTTGCAGTATTTGGATAGACGCTTTGATTAACTCTATAAAATTATGGGGAAGAATCTTGGTAGAAAGTCCTACGGCTATACCTTCTACCCCTTGCGAAAGTACCAAAGGAAACTTAACGGGTAGTGTTACAGGTTCCTTTTTACGACCATCATACGTAAGCTGCCATTCCGTCGTTTGTGGATTAAAAAGTACTTCTAGGGCAAACTTTGTGAGTCGTGCCTCAATATATCTTGGTGCGGCTGCAGAATCGCCTGTTCGGACGTCTCCCCAGTTTCCTTGGCAGTCGATGAGTAAGTCTTTTTGTCCCATATTGACTAGTGCATCGCCAATAGCTGCATCACCATGCGGGTGATATTGCATCGTCTGACCGATGATATTTGCCACTTTATGGAATCTACCATCATCCATTTCCTTCATAGCGTGTAGGATACGACGCTGTACAGGCTTGAGGCCATCATCTATATCAGGTACGGCTCGCTCTAAGATTACGTAAGAAGCATAATCCAAAAAATACTCCTTATACATGCCACTAAGGGTGACTAACTCGCCGCCTTGTGGGTCTGTACCAGCATTCAAATTATCCTTATTTATATCCATGCAGTAACGAAATCAATGGTTGAAGCTGCAAATATATAAAATTATTTTAATATAGTGAGATGTGGAGGAATTTAGGAAAATAGAACAGCATCTACTTTATCCTACCATCTTCTATTGTGATCGTTCTGTCACTCATTTTGGCTAGCTCTTCATTGTGGGTGACGATGACAAAGGTATGGTTGAAATCCGTTCGTAGTTTATGGATCAATTGGTGCAAAACTTCAGAACTAGCTTTATCAAGATTTCCAGTAGGTTCGTCAGCAAAAACGACTGCTGGATTATTTATCAGTGAACGAGCTACTGCCACTCTCTGAGCTTCGCCACCAGATAATTGTGCAGGTTTATGGTTCATTCTATCTCCTAGGCCTAAATAATCAAGGAGTTCTTTTGCTTTTTTCTCAATTTCAGCTGTGTTTTTTCCTGCTATAAAACCTGGAATACAAACATTTTCTAATGCACTAAACTCTTGGAGTAGGTGGTGAAATTGAAAAACAAAGCCAATATTTTCATTTCGAAATTTTGCTAGTTTTTTTTCATTGAAGGTTGTAATCTTTTCATCACAAATAATGAGTTCACCTGTATCTGCTAAATCTAATGTACCTAAAATATGCAAAAGTGTACTTTTACCAGCTCCTGACTTACCTACGATGCTAACGATTTCTCCCTGAGGGATATTCAAATCTATACCCTTGAGTACCTTTACATCACCATACGATTTTTGAATACCTACTGCGGAGATCATGTACGATTTATTTATTTGACTGCAAAGTTACAAAATAGACAGTAAATTTTTATTATCTTTTACGATAGATACATGAATCTTAGAGTATGTTTAAACTAAAATAAAAAACAATAAAAAAATTTACATAAAACGCATATTGATTATGGTTCAACATATCAAAGTAAGAAATTTTAATATTGTCCAAACTGGTTTTTATCAATTTTATTCAGTTTCTGAAAAATGATATCATTAGATTGGAAGAAAAGCATCATATTTATGCTTTAAATAGTATTGCCACCTTTTTTCAGTTATACTCAAAATCAAAATGAATGCTAAAATGCAATTTTTCAAAACATTTCAATACATATATTTACAAGTATAAATAATACATGGCAGAGTATTTTAAAGAAGTCACTCCACTTACACAATATGATTGTTTTATCTTTTTTGCAAGAGAAAAGACCGAATTTGATTTTCCTGTACACAGCCATGAAGAATTTGAGCTCAACTTGATTTTGAATGGGTCAGGCGTCAAAAGAGTCGTGGGTGACCATATAGGTGAGATCGAAGATATGGAACTTGTACTGATAGGTAGTAATGTACCTCATGGATGGCTCACCCATAAGTATAAACATAAAGAAAATACACCAAAAATTTTTGAAATCACCATCCAATTTCACAAAGACTTACTAGATCCCAACTTTCTTCAACGCAACCAATTATTTTATGTCAAAGATCTCATAGAGAAGGCAGCTAGTGGCGTCCTGTTCGGAAAAGAAACTATAGAAAAAATCAAAGACAGAATCATTTCTATTACATCTAATAAAGGTTTTTACTCGGTGATTGAGCTGCTCACCATCCTACATGAGCTCTCTGTATCTAGCGATATGGTGCTGTTGAGCAATGATGTCTATAGAGAATCTATGGCCAACCAAAAAGGAGATAGACTCGACGCAATTCTAAAATATTTGCACGATCATTATGATACTGATATTACACTCAGTCAGATAGCAAAAGCTGTGAGTATGACCGAAGTTTCCTTCAGTAGATTTATTAAAAAAAGAACGGGTAAAACATTTGTAGATTTATTAAATGAAATAAGACTCGGTCAGGCATCCAGAAAACTTATAGACTCATATGCTACAGTCTCAGAAATAGCCTTCAATTGTGGGTTTAAAAATTTATCCTACTTTAATCGAGTTTTTAAGGTAAAAAAAGGCAAGACACCAAATGAGTTTAGAAATGATTTCCACAAGTTTGGCAAAAAAACTATTATATAATTTTTTTGTTGAAAAAAGGGTTACGTAACCATTAAATTAGTACACATGTCATACACGCCAGCTTCTGATAGATACCAGCATATGCCATACCGTAGAAGCGGTAAAAGCGGACTTCAACTACCACTTATTTCACTCGGTTTTTGGCACAATTTCGGAGATGTAGATGACCCAACTGTATACAAAAACATAGTTTATAAAGCTTTTGATAAAGGTATCACACATTTTGATTTTGCAAATAATTATGGTCCGCCTCCAGGTTCTGCTGAAAGTAATGTAGGTGCCATTCTCAAAAAAGATTTTAAGGGTTATCGTGATGAGCTCATTATTTCGACAAAAGCAGGATATCTGATGTGGCCTGGACCATACGGTGAATGGGGATCTAGAAAATACTTACTCTCTAGCCTTGACCAAAGTCTTAAAAGATTGGAAGTGGATTATGTGGATATTTTTTATTCTCATAGATTTGACCCAAATACACCTCTAGAAGAAACTATGGGTGCTTTAGCATCTGCGGTCCAACAAGGAAAGGCATTATACGCAGGAATCTCAAGTTACGATGCCGAACAAACCACCAAAGCTGCCAATATTTTGAGATCAATGGGTACACCTTGTCTGATCCACCAACCAAAATATTCCATGCTAGACAGATGGGTAGAAGGAGAACTTATGCAAGTGTTAGATCAAAAAGGTATAGGTTGTATTGCTTTTTCGCCACTAGCTCAAGGCGTTCTTACAGATAAATATTTAAAAGGAATACCAGAAAATTCTCGTGCTTCTAAATCTCATGGTGCATTACAGTCCAATCATATCACCAAAGAACTAATATCACAAATCAAAAAACTAAATGATATTGCAAAGTCAAGAAATCAATCTCTCGCCCAAATGGCAATAGCATGGTTGCTAAAAGATCATAGAATCACTTCCGTACTCGTCGGTGCAAGCAGTGTTGCCCAATTAGAAGACAATTTGGGTTCTTTAAATAATCTAGCTTTTGATGCTGTAGAATTAAATAAAATTGAGTCTATCTTAGAGTATGTTTAAATTTTTATTGCCTTATAATCAATATCTTATGAACCTGACT
>DAOLFJ010000366.1:0-4345 GCA_035326365.1 Saprospiraceae bacterium
CAATGTAAATTTAAAGAAGATGTAGCAGATGGTACCATTATTACTAATATTGCAGAACTTACCTTTGATGAGAAAAAAGAAACAACCAATACAACGATGAACACCATTGTTACAAATACACCATGTGTTACCCAATCCAAAGATGTTAATGTTTGTCCAAGTATCGGATATACCATAGGTCAAACCACATATTTCGAAGCAGGTACTTATGGCGAAATTCTACCTGGCATTGGAAGTTGTGATACTTTCCAAATGGTACATGTAAGCTTACTATCAGAACCATCAAACGGATTGACCCAACAAGGAAATCTGCTTGTCGCAGAAGGAGAAGGAAACAATTATTATTGGTATGAATGTAATAACCCAGAACAACTACTAGCTGCTACAGCGACTTATACGCCAAGTCAAAATGGAAGTTATTTTGTAATCGTAGAAGGTGAATTATGTTCATCCAGATCAGCTTGTGTAGACTTCTTCTTAAGTAATGATGAAGATTTACTCAAAGAAAACATCAAGATATTTCCAAACCCAACCTTAGACTTGTTGAACATCGAAAGTAATATAGCAATAGAACAAATCAGTATTAAAAATACCTTAGGCACTATTCAAAGTATTTACAAAACAAATACATCTATGATAGATTTAGGACTTTTTGCAAATGGCATTTACTTCATTGAAATCAAAACATCTCAAGGTACGCTGATCAGTAAAATCATCAAACAATAACATACCGTCTAATAAGACAGCACCCATATCAATTTTTAAACCCCAGCGGGGTGAAATGCTAATAACCACGGATTTAAATCCGCGGTAAAAAGCGGAAACAACTCAATTTTGGCGCTATTTTTGCCTGTAAGTTGCAAGATATCGTGCTTGACTGTCTTTGACATGGACAAAATTGTTTTACTACTTAATAGCTGCCATTGGAATACAAATATCATACAATAACTACAAAAAGTAAAGAAAATCCCTATATTTGCCAGATAATTATTAGTAATGAACCGCTTCCTGCAAAAGCGACTAAATCACTTATCATGAAATCCTTACACAACAGAGTCAATAAAGACGTACTCAAAGCCAGACTTTTGGCAGATCAGACACCACGTGTCACATTATCTTTTTACCAATATTATCACCTTCGCAATCCCCAAGTCTTTAGGGATCATTTTTATATTTTACTTTCAGAAGTAGAAGTGCTAGGAAGGATTTATGTTTCCTATGAAGGTGTAAATGCGCAAGTCTCTGTGCCGCAACATCAAGTAGAAGCTTTTAAGGAAGCCATGCAAACCATCACTTTTCTGCAAGACATCAGACTCAACTTTGCTATAGAAGATGATGGAAAATCGTTCTTCAAACTTATTATAAAAGTAAGAGAAAAGATCGTTGCAGATGGTTTGGATGACAAAACATTCGATGTCACGAACAAAGGTATCCACTTAAAAGCTGAAGAATTCAATAAACTAGCCGATCAAGAAGATACCATCATAATCGATATGCGTAATCATTACGAAAGTGAGGTTGGTTATTTCCAGAATGCCATACTTCCTGATGTAGAGACTTTTAGAGAAGCGCTTCCTATCGTAGAAGACATGCTGAGCGACAAAAAAGATAAAAACATCATCATGTATTGTACAGGTGGTATACGTTGTGAAAAAGCAAGCGCCTATTACAAACATAAAGGATTCAAAAATGTGTACCAAGTAGAAGGTGGCATCATCGAGTACGCAAGAAGAGCCGCAGAATTAGGAATAGAAAATAAGTTTATTGGTAAAAACTTTGTTTTTGATGAGCGCTTAGGCGAAAGGATTTCACCTGATATCATTGCTAAATGTCATCAATGTGGCACTCCATCTGACAACCATATCAACTGTGCCAATGATGCTTGCCATATCTTATTCATCCAATGTCCATCTTGCGGTCATAAGTACGAATACACTTGTTCAATAAAATGTCAGGAATTCAACCGTTTGCCTGAAGATGTTAAAGAATCTTTACGCAAAACAGAAACTTTCAATGGTACAAAATTTGGGAAAGGTCGTTATAAAGCGCACCATAAAGATTATTCTTTAGAAGAAAATCAACTAGAAATTAGTTAACCCAACAAGACCATGACTGAAAATCAAATAGAACATACATTTCCACCACAGTTTCATAAATACAATAGGTATTTGAGAAATACAGCACTTACTGTGTTGGGCTTTGTGATTTTGGTTTTTCTGATTATTGGTTTTTCTGATTTACCTACCTTTGAAGATTTAGAGAATCCTAAGTATGACTTGGCGACCGTTATTTATGATGTTCATGGAGTACCTTTCGGGCGATATTACATCGAAGACAGAGTAGCTATAGACTACCCTTCTCTAAATCCACATGTAAAAAATGCCTTGATCCTGACGGAAGATGAACGTTTTTTTAGTCATAGCGGTATAGATCTTAGAGCATTGGCAAGAGTAGGTTTTAAAACGCTTCTTTTTCGAAAAGAAAGTTCTGGTGGTGGCAGTACCATTACACAACAGCTTGCAAAACAACTATTTAGCAGACCCAAGATGTCTGACATGTCTGCCCCTAGAAAAATATTGACGCTCATAGGTGTTAAACTGAAAGAATGGGTGACCGCCGTCAAATTAGAAAAGAGCTATACCAAAGAAGAAATTATGGTGATGTATCTCAATAAATTTGAGTTTATCAATGGTGCTCACGGTATAGAAGCAGCAGCCCAAATTTATTTTAACAAAAGTCAAAAAGACCTAAATGTAGAAGAAGCGGCAACCTTGGTAGGCATGCTTAAAAATCCTAGTCTTTACAATCCCAAAAGATTTCCAGAAAAATGTAAAACTAGAAGAGATTTAGTCTTAAACCTGATGCACAATGCTGACCAAATAGACAAAGCTGCACTTGATACATTGATAGTGAAGGATATAGACATGTCACTTTTTGATAGAAAAACACAGAGCGATGGACCTGCACCTTATTTCAGAGCAGAACTGACGAAGTGGCTCAAAACACTTTTTGAAACACAAAATATCAAAAAAGCAGATGGCACTCCTTATAATATATATACAGACGGACTTAAGGTATATACGACGATTGATCTGAATTACCAAAAACATGCCGAAGCTGCGGTAGTCGAACACATGCGAAAAATCCAGAAAAAGTATTTCCGCGTTTGGAAAAATATGGATCCATGGACTTTTGACGCAGATGATGCCCAAAAACAATTGAGAGCCGACATATTAGAAGGACAGAACAAAGGATCAGAAAGATATCTTAAGTTGAGAGAAAAGATGATTGCAAGTCATTTGGGAGAAGTGGAGCAAAAATATGCTGGTCTTCCCATGTCAGATAATGTTATTAAAACACTGATCGCGATTTCTCAAAACAAAACTTCATGGAGAGAAGCCACAAATGCAGGTAAAATAGACATTTCTAACCAAGATAGATACCATCGATTATTGAATAGTGATCTTTGGTTGCCATTAGTTTCTTCTTACAACAAACTTCAAGATGTGTATCAAAAAGAATTCTCCACACCTATCAAAATGAAGATATTTGATTATGAAAACGGTGGTGAAAAAGAAGTAGAAATGTCTCCATTTGACTCCGTCAGATACCATAAGATGATCATGCAAGCTGGTTTTTTGGTCTTAGAATCCAATACAGGACATATCAAATCTTGGGTAGGTGGCATAGACCATAAATATTTCAAATACGATCACGCGACCATGCGAAGATCCGTTGGTTCTACCATGAAGCCATTTGTATATACCCAAGCCATAGCTGTCCAAGGTATATCTCCATGTCAAGAATTTGATGATATTCAATATACCATAGCTCCAGGAGATGCTGGTTTTGAAGTAAATCAAGAATGGTCACCTGCTAATGCCAATGAAGAATTTACTGGAAATAAATACAACCTATTCCACGGTTTATTATATTCAAAAAACTCAATAACCGTGAGATTACTCAAGGAAATGGGAACCGTAAATCTTGTACGTGACCTAATGCATAATCTCGGTATTGACAAAAATTTAAGGCTTGAAGGTGGAAGACTAGCTATTCCAAATTCTCCATCCATTTGTCTTGGAGCTGTCGATCTTACGCTAATGGAAATGACTGGTGCATATTCTGCTTTTGGCAATAATGGCACTTATGTCCAACCTATTTTTGTATCCAGAATAGAAGATAAAAATGGTAAAATCATTTATCAAGGCATTCCCAATCGAAAAACAGCCATCAATCCATTGTATAATGCTGTCATGCTAGAAATGCTAAAAAATAACGTAGGTGGGCAATTTGGGCTAAATATCAAAACAAAAATCGGCGGCAAAACAGGTACCACCAATGA
>DAOLFJ010000040.1:0-23434 GCA_035326365.1 Saprospiraceae bacterium
AAGTATTCATTTTCAGCTAATATCAATGATAAAGTTAGGTCTTTTAATTGCGATAGTCTCGGCAAACGACGAATTGAGTTTTGGGTGACAGATCTTGCTGGTAATCAGTCTAGAGCAATTACATACATCATTGTACAAGATAATGGAAACATATGTGGGTCAGGAAGTCGGGTTAATATCAAGGGTCAAGTTTACACAGAAGAAAAGGTAAACATTTCTGATACTAAAGTTAATATTGATGGTGGCGAAACGGAAGATTACCTAATGACAAATATAGATGGTCAGTTTGGATTCACAGATTTAGCCATGTATAATAATTACGAACTCCAACCCATTAAGGACACCGATCACAGCGAAGGCATCACAACCCTGGATTTGGTCTTGATACAAAGACATATATTGGGTATAAAACAACTAGAATCACCTTATAAATTGATTGCTGCGGACGTCAATAATTCACAAAAAATTACAGCAGCTGATTTGGTGGAATTAAGGAAACTTATATTAGGCATACAACCTACATTCAGTAATAACACTTCTTGGAGATTTGTTGATGCTTCATTTATTTTTAATGATAAGGAAAATCCATGGCCATTTGTAGAAAGGCTAAATTATAAAGGATTGTCCACGAGCATGGAAAATTCAGATTTTATTGCCGTTAAAATAGGTGATGTCAATGGTACAGTATCACAAAACATCCAAGGCAAACCGGCATTACGGAGCAATGCTAAGTTAAAATTATACACAGAAGATATCAATGTTAAAATAAATGAATTGATCACTGTTCCAGTTAAAGTAGAAAATTTAGATAAGATCATAGGAATGCAATGGACACTAGAGTTATCTGCTGATATGGATTATATTGGATTTGAATCCGTAGATTTACCTTTAAGAAACGATCATTTGGCCATCATTGAAAAAAATGGTAAAAAGTATCTAACACTTTCATATGATGATATAGACGGTGTTTCACTTCCGAATGGTAGTGTATTGTTTAACATCATTTGTCGTCCGGTAATAAATACAAAAATCAGTGATTTAATATCGATGAATGAAGCCATTGTCTCAGCAGAGGCTTACACTATGGAAGAAATAACTACTGATATTGACTTTTCATTCAGAAGTTTAATAACAGAAGGAGTTTCATTTATTATGCAAAACCATCCAAATCCATTTAAGGATGAGACAACGGTTCATTTTAATTTGCAGGAAAAAAGTCCAGTAGTAATCAATATTTATGATTCAAATGGCACAATAGTTTTCAAAAGTAATGATATCTATAATCCTGGAAATCATTCCATGAGACTTAATGCAAACCAACTAGGCAATAAGTATGGAATATTTATTTGTAAAATTAAGTCTAAGAATCTTGATCAAATTATAAAAATACTACGAATAGAATAGTCCTTAGAACCGAGTATGATAGTAGCAAAGAAGCCGTCGATATTTTATATCAGACGGCTTCTTTTATTTTATATTCAATATATGAATGTTATTATTCATCATCGCCACCATCCACTTCATCAGGGCTGGCAAGAAGTGGTTGATATTTGTCTACAATTTTCTTTTCTATTTCGAGTGCTACTTCTGGATTATCTGCCAAAAACTGTTTTGCACCTTCTCTTCCTTGAGCAATTTTTGTACCTTCATAACTAAACCACGAACCACTTTTACCTATGACATTTGTTTCTACTCCTATATCAATGATTTCACCAGTTTTGGAGATACCTTCACCAAACATGATATCGAAGGTAGCAATTCTGAAAGGTGGTGCCATTTTGTTTTTTACCACCTTAACTTTTACAGGATTACCGACAGTGTTGCCATCTTTATCCTTAATAGCTGTACCTGATTTTCTAATGTCTAATCTGATAGATGCATAAAACTTCAAAGCGTTACCACCTGTTGTTGTCTCAGGGTTACCGAACATTACGCCGATTTTTTCTCTCAATTGATTGATGAATATACAACAACATCCAGTACGTCCGATGGTAGCAGTAAGTTTTCTCAACGCTTGAGACATCAATCTGGCTTGAAGACCCATTTTAGAATCGCCCATTTCGCCTTCGATCTCGCTTCTAGGTACGAGTGCCGCAACAGAGTCGATAACGATGATATCGATCGCACCTGATCTGATAAGGTTTTCTGCTATTTCTAGAGCTTGCTCACCATTATCTGGTTGTGAAATCAAAAGTTCTTCTGTATTTACACTAAGATGTTCTGCATAAAATCTATCAAATGCGTGTTCTGCATCTATAAATGCTGCGATACCTCCTTGTTTTTGACATTCTGCGATCGCATGAATAGCAAGTGTCGTTTTTCCAGAAGATTCAGGACCATATATTTCTACAATTCTTCCTTTTGGAAGTCCGTGGATACCAAGCGCTATATCAAGACTCAAAGAGCCAGTAGATATAGTCTCGACAGCAACAACTTGTTTGTCGCCCAACTTCATTATCGTACCCTTACCGTATGTTTTATCAAGCTTGTCCATGGTCAGCGCCAAAGCTTTTAGTTTTTCATCTCTCTCTTTTGACATGTTTCTCAGATTATTGAATTAAACAACAAATGTATGAAAAATATATATGAATTATACAAATACATCTTTCATTTTTTTTGATTTTACAAAAATGCTTGGTCAACAAGTTTTAAACGTGAAGTTTTGATGGATGTAATAATTTGAATCAGAAATTTTATCTTTAGTTAATTAAGAGAAGTAATGGATACTTTGAAGCGAATATAAAGGTTTTTGTTGTTTACACTATCATATAAAACGTACTAAATAGTTAATAGAATCCGACCTTAATCTTTATTAGTGCCGGATTCTTACAGATTTCCCTTATAATAAGGATACGCAAATGGGTTTTTAAAAATAGTTGAGGGCCTATTACATCTTAATAAATTTCAATACTGCTTGGGTTTTTTGGTCAAATCTTACATTCATAATATATACTCCTGATGGCAGTTCACCGCAAGGAATATTTGCATTTTTATCCGAAATTATACCAGATAGTTGGTTTTGACCTAATTGATTTTTAATCGTATATTCTATTTTTTCAAAATCGAAGTCTCTTGTATCGATTTTCAATTCTTGATCCGTAGGATTGGGATAAAATGTGACATTTATTTTCTCCCCCATCCAATCAATGCTTTCCAAAATAAAGTCTCTTCCTATAGTGTGGAATGCTTCATTAGTCGTAATAGGTTCGTTGTAATCAAAATAAATCTTTGCTTGGTTTTCTATCCTATCTTCATCATTCAATGTGGAAGATGGCAATATTTTATATTTTACAAATCCGTGCGATGCTGCTTCATTTTCTGTGCTATCTACAAGTAGAATATCGTCAAATGTTATGATAAGTTCACGATCTTGGTTGAACTGATATGTGTATGCATGACTTGCTGCACCCATCTGAATAGTGGCAAGATCAAGCGATTCAGGAATATAGTTTTTTATCCTTACGGTAAAGGCAGTGTCTGTACCTGTGTTTTGGAATCTGATGAGATACTCTAAATTGACTTCTTTTTCTATGTATTGTTTCGTCCCATACCCTTTGGGCATTCCGATGATGTCATTAGGATCAAATGAACCTATGCTTTCTTTACAGTCTGTGTCTATGAAAATGTCTCTATCAGCTTCTTCAAATTGGGTGACAAAACCTGTACTAAATTGCCCTGAACCATCATCTCCACAACCTTCCACAGCTAATGTAGCCAACTTTCCCAATGGATAATCTGTATCTTGACTAGTGATGATCCTATAACTAGTACCATCTGCAGGAAGCTCTAATGTTTCAACTTGCAAGATATCTAGCAGAATATTTGTAGGCGGTCTCATGACATCGTCTTCTGTAACGATAAATCTTTTAGCTTCCTTCATGGCTCCAGTGCCATTATTTATAATCGTAAAAACTACTTTATCATTAGCTTTATCACATTCTGCAGAGATAGACAACTCTGAACCAGACCAAGTAGATGGTACGATACAAGGCTCATTCGGAAATGCAGTCGCTGTGATACAATGAGTTTGTCCGAGAATGGTGGTAGCGCAATTAAGATTTAATACAGTTTTTATATATCCACTTTGATTAACAGCGAGATTGCCTAGTTCAAACCTAAGTTGCTGTCCAGTAATCGTGTAGTTAGTAAAATCAGTACTTATAAAATCAAAATCATCATCAAGATCAACTTCTATATAAGCATTTTCTGCTATGACGGTCCCTTGATTTTCATAAAACAGGGTGTATGTATTGTCAAAACATCTTCTTAGAAAAGGTGTAGAGATGTCAGTTTTTATGAGTGGGCAATCAATGGCAACATTAGCGCTAAAATCTTGTATCATCTGACTACCTTCTGTCATATTAATTTCGATAGGGTCTGTGCAGACATTCCACAATTCGTTTTTGGGAAGTAATCTGATGGTATATGTTCCTGCAGGTAGCCCAAAAGAATATGCGCCATTTTTGTCAGTGACTCGATAATAAGTTTTTGAATCTGAAGACAGTGCGACCAACCAATTATCAAGAGTAGGATCTGATGATTCTGCAATACAATCTGTATTTACATCAAAAGTGACTTTCCCTGATATCTGTCCAGAATTGGTGATTACCGAAGCCTTGCTTCCTTGGACACAAAGTTCGAAAGCAGCTTCATTTACAAATTGAATAGGAAGGTTCATCTCAGAAATATCTAGAAAAGAGACTGATGCGTCTTGCAAAGTTGAAAATCTCAATTGAACTAAAGATGTAAAATCTGGCAAGGTCTCTCCTACAGTAGCTGAAGTACTTAACCATAAAAATCTAAGATTCCCATTATCCAGTATTGAGATATCTTCTTCATCAAAACTTGATATAGAAGAACTAACAGATTCGTATTTTATGACTTCATTATCATAGTTTAAGCCAAATTGAAAACCTAAAATTTCTTCAAAATTTTCAACCTGAACATCCACTACAATATCAGGTCCATCATAAGAATAATTGAGATAAAGCTTCACAGTGTCTTGACATTGCGCCCATATTCCTGCTTGGGGGAGCAGGCTTAGGAGCAATATAAATGTTACATTTTTCATTGGTTACGAATCTATGATATGAGTAAAAGATTAAAAACAGTACAAATATCCACATTAATACCTTACAATAAAATAACAATTTATTACATTTGTAGCTTGAGATGATATATATAACAATTATATAGAATTGATATACAGAGACATATGTAAATATTTTGTATTTTTGAAGATGATTTAATATGAAAACAAAATTTGAGCACCTACTATCTACTTTAGATCAGAAAGACTTTGAATCTATCATTTCGCTTATTCCGACTAGTATTATGGAAGGAAACCATAAGCATGTGGCCTATTTCCGAGATCGCATAAAACATACTTATGATATAAAAAGCAATATACCTGTGACAGAAAGATTGCTAATGAGCGACCTTTCAAAGATGGTGGAAAAGTATATTGTCATTAAAAAGTCGCTTGCTTCTTATTCCTATGTAAACTATTCTTTACTTGAGCATTATAGAATGTATGAAAATGAAAAATTATTTTCTGAAGCTTACAAAAGTATTCAAACTCAGGATGAACAATCATTAAAAAACGAAAAATCCTATCAATATAATGCAGATATATTGTACGAAAAATGGCAGTTTGATCAGGTTAAAAGCAGATTTTCTAATGCTGATGCAGAGGACATTATTCATGATACAGATGTAGCAATTATTAGTAAAAAACTGATGCAAACTGTCACATTTGCTACACAGTCTACACTCATATCCAAAAAGATAAACACACAACTCATTGACCATCTCGAATCTTACATTATCGAACATAATTATCTGACCTATCCATGTATCGCCCTGTATTACTATGCTTGGAAACTTATCTTGTACCCGGAAGATGTCATTTGGTTTGAAAAGTTTAATCAGATGCTAGAGCCAAATGAACATTTATTTCCACACGAAGAATTAAAAAACTTATACTTCCAAGGTATAAATTATTGTATTAGAAAACACAACTCAGGTGACAAAGCTTTCAGTCAAAAGTTATTGGACTATTATAAAATCGCCCTTTCCAAAAAATATCTTCTTACAAATGGATATTTATCAAAAAATACTTACCGAAATATCAACACTATAGCACTGCGAATGGGAAGATATGACGAAGCAAAGGAAATCAGTACGGATAACGTTCAATATCTAAGGAAAGAAGAAAAAGATAGTGCATTCAGATTCAATATGGCCAATATTTACTATGCGACAGAAAAATATACCGACGCTCTTGAGTCACTAAGGAACATAGAATTTGATGATCATTTGTCCAATTTATTTGCCAAGACATTGATGTTGAAGATCTATTATGAGACAAAATCTGAGCGACTACTCGATTCTCATCTCGATGCTATGAATATCTACTTAACTCGTAAAAAAATCATAGGTTACCACAAAACCAATTACTCTAACATCGTCAAATACACCCGAAAACTGATCCGCCTCAATAGATTTGACCCCAAAGCCAAAGCTAAACTCGCTGAACAAATTCGGACGGAAAAATTGCTACCAGATAGAGATTGGTTATTGCGGCAAGTGGAAGTGTAGTGAGTTGGTCTTAACTATTGGTAGGTCTAATTGAAACTTTTATAATCTACTCTTTCTCCAAAACCAATCCCACTCTAAAATCTTTTTGTACTTCTGAGTCGCAAGCATCAGGGGTAATAGATAAGAACTTCACTTTGAATGTATCAAAAGGCTGTATATCTATAGTTTGTGCTGACGAACCAAAACTATAAGAATGTGCTACACCATCAGCAATGACGGACATATGGATGATAAATTCACCTTCCCACACACAATCAGCATTACATGGACAAAGTTGATTTTCTATACTGTCAATTTTGATGGTATTTTTTTCATCTATACAGTACACTTCTGATACTTCTGCAATAAAAGATTTATCGTAATCTATAGAAGTACAACTAGAATCATTTTTGCTACAGGATATCAAAAGACTTAGGAATACTAGAAAAATGGATGCTTTCATTGTTTATTTTTAGCTTACGTGAAAAAACATTATACTATTAAGACGTTTTTCTGATACTAAAAGTTGGTAGTAAGTAAGAAAATATGAAAAAAACAAACACAACTAACAAATACGTTATATATTTGTGTCTTTAGTTGTAATAATAAGTTTAGGTTATGATATTTAGATTGACTGTTTTGCTTTCCATTATAAGTTTGTCGCTCGCTTTAAATGCGCAAATAAAGGATTGTACTGTTGCTGATAGTTTAATGATGCAGCAAGAATATTTCAAAGCAATCGAGTGGTACCATGATTGTTATAAAGCAGATACCACAGACAAACGACCATATTTAGCTCTAGCAAATACATATTACTTACTTGGTGATTATCAAAATGCAAAAATTTATTATCACACTTTAGAAAATCATGAAGTTTATCAAGCCGATGCATTAGTTAGATTAGCTTCTATTTACGAATCGCAGCAAAATCTACCCAAAGCTATAAAATATAATATTGCATTGTCCAAAAGATTTCCCAGTAATCCAATATATTATAGAAAATTGGGCAGCCTGTATTTATTGGGTAATGAACAAAAACAATCTATAGAATCTTACCAAAAAGCCTTACAATTAAATGAACGAGATGTACTTACTATTCAGGGAATTAGTGAATTATTCTTGTCATTGGACTCATTGGATATGGCAGATAGTTTACTGACAAAAGGCTTACAAATTGACTCATCGCATATTGGTCTATCATTATTAAAGTCAAGGGTAAAATATAGGCAAAGATCTTACAATGAAGTTGCTAATATTTTGTTTAAACTCACTTTTGTGACCGAACTCAATAATTATTATAATAAGTTATTGGGATATTCATTTATGCAAATAGACTCATTGGAAAAAGCCATTTTCCATTTACAAAAGTCGCTCCTAAACGAAGGAGATCCAGAGTATGCACTGTTTTATTTAGCGCTAGCTTATGAAAAAAAGAAGGATTACGATAGGGCAGATTATTATTATGGCGAAGCAATAAAGGAAGGGATATCAGAAAACATGACACACTACCATCGTGGTTTGGCAAGGACGCATACCATCAGGGGAAATTATGGGGAAGCCCTAAAACAATATGGAAAAAGCCAAGCATATGAACGAGATGCAGATGTCTATTATTATATGGGCAACGCAGCAGAGCAATATTATAAAGATAAGTCCAAGGCTATTAAATATTATCAACAATATCTAGACTCCAATCCTGAGAATGATACTTGGGTAAAGAATGCAAAAGATCGAATCAAAGTATTGAAAGAATTAAGATTTATGCGAGGTAAAAACAAATAAGAAAATCAGGAAATTCTTTTTTAAAATCCAAAAGCCTTCAGCAAAAATTTATTACTTTTGATATCAATTAATTAGATCATAAAAAGTAAGTAATGACAAAACAAGAAATTCAATCATCTTTGCAGACACATCATGGTGCATTTATAGCGTATATTTCTGGATTAAGTGATGAAGAATACTTGTTTAGTTATACAGAAAAATGGTCTGCAGGACAACAGTTGGATCATATTTATAGATCGGTGCAACCCTTAACTTTGGCATTATTTGTGCCGTCATGGATATTAAAACTCTGGATAGGAAAAGCAAATCGCACATCTAAATCATACGAAGATCTTGTGGCAAAATATCATATGAAACTTTCAGAAGGTGGCGCAGCTTCAGGAAGGTTTTTACCAGAAAAAGCTACGTTGGATAAAAAGTCAGTACTTATCGACAAACTTACAAAAGTGGTCAAAATACTGGTGGGCAGACTAGAAAAGTATACAGAGTCGGATCTAGACTTGTTAATATTACCGCATCCACTGCTCGGCAAAATTACACTAAGAGAGATGATGTATTTTACCATTTATCATGTGCAGCATCATCAAAACTTAGCAAAAGATATCTTGTCAAAAAAATAATTATTTTTTGGAAACTATTTTTTTGGGTTTGACGGTTACTTTTTTGGGTTTATCTTCTACTGACGAGATCAACTTATACATGATAACAGAGAGTGGCGGAATATTAATCTCAAGCATATGATTTCTGCCATTCCACACTTCTTTTTTAGTGCTAACATTATCGGCTATTTCATAACCACTTCCCCAATAAGATTTATCATCAGAATTGAATATAAGTGACCAAGTTTGTTTAGCGTACACACCTATTTTATAGTCAACATGTGGTGTAATATTAAGATTACAAATAACCATTATTACATCATTTTTAATGTCTGACTTCCGCTGATAGATAAGTATGGAATTATTCCTATCACCAGCATCTATCCATTCAAATCCCTCGGGACTAAAATTAAAATGATATAGTGCTTTTTCATTTTTATAAAGTTTATTTAGATCCTTTACTGTATTATTTAGTCCCTTATGTGAAGGAAATTCTAAGAGATTCCACTCTAGTTGTCCTTTAAAATTCCATTCCGTGTAGGGTGCCATATCATTACCCATAAACAAGAGTTTTGTACCAGGATGGGAAAACATATATGCATAAAAGGCTCTTAAATTAGCAAACTTCTGCCACTCGTCACCTGACATTTTGCCAATCATAGATGCTTTGCCATGTACTACCTCATCATGCGATAATGCCAGCATGAAGTTTTCTGAAAATGCATAGACAATACTAAATGTAATGTCATTTTGATGGAATTTTCTATAGACAAATTCTCTTTTGAAATAATCTATAGTATCATGCATCCATCCCATCATCCACTTCATACCAAAACCGAGTCCTCCCTGAAATACAGGTCTAGACACCATCGGATAGGACGTGGATTCTTCAGCTATCGTCTGAATACCCGGAAAACTGCCATAAACTGCCGTGTTAAATTCTTGTAAAAATACAATAGCATCAAGGTTTTCTCTACCTCCATATTGATTGGGCTCCCATTCACCTTCATTCCGCGAATAATCTAAGTAAGCTATAGAAGAAACCGCATCTACTCGCAAACCATCTATATGATATCTCTCCAACCAAAAAAATGCATTACTTATCAAAAAACTCTTAATCTCAGGTCTACCAAAATTAAATATCAATGTATTCCAGTCAGGGTGATAGCCTTTGCGTTTGTCTGGATGCTCAAATACACATGAACCGTCGAAAGTAGCAAGGGCAAAATCATCAGATGGAAAATGCGCTGGCACCCAATCCATAATGACACCTATTCCAGCCTGGTGTAAAGAATCTATTAGAAACATTAATCCTCCAGGATCTCCAAATCTACTCGTAGCGGCAAAGTATCCCGTGACTTGATATCCCCATGATGGTTCGTAAGGATGCTCTGCTAGTGGCAGAAACTCCACGTGGGTATAGCCCATTTCTGTGAGATAATTTACAAGCTCAACTGACATTTCTTCATATGTGAGCGATCTATTTTCTTCAGCTGTACGCTTCCAGGAACCAAAATGCATCTCATAAACAGAATGTGGTTGATTATGACCATTTTTAATAATGCGCTCTTGCATCCACTCTTTGTCATTCCAATCGTAGTTAATATCCCATACTATAGATCCTGACAGTGGTGGTCTTTCCGCTTTAAAAGCGTAAGGATCTGCTTTCATTCGGATTCTACCATAATTTCTTGGTATAATTTTGTACTTATACACCATACCATGCGTGACACCTGGTATAAATCCTTCCCAAATGCCAGATCCATCCCATCTCGCATAAAGCATATATTTCTCACCATTCCATTGATTAAAATCCCCTACCACACTGAGTTTATCAGCATTGGGCGCATAGACGGCAAAATAACAGCCTTCTACACCATCAAGGGTCATGAGATGAGATCCCATTTTTTGATACAAATGATAATGTTTTCCTGTTTTGAATAGTGAAATATCAAATTCAGTAAAAAGTGAGTGAACCTGTACATTTGTGTCATTCATAACGAAATTATTTTATCGACCCCAATATACAAACATCAGATAGGAAAATGTAAGCAGTATAGAAAAAAAATTATAATTGAGGATTAATTGTGTTGTTTACCCAATCTACTTCTACAGAATTTTCCATCAAGATGCCTTTAAACATTTTTTCTTCTATATATTTTCTAGAAGGCATGATCTTTTTGTTGATATATTTTTCCATCATTAGACTTGCTATTGGTGCTGCCCATTGCGCTCCGAAGCCTGCATTTTCTATAAATACGGCAATGGCTATTTTGGGATTATTTTTAGGTGCAAAACCAAAAAATACAGAGTGGTCCTTTCCATGTGGATTTTGAGATGTTCCTGTTTTGCCACACAAATCTAAACCAGGGACATATGCAATAGTTGCCGCAGAAGTTACTACCCTTTCTAGACCATCTATCACAGGTGTGAAGTGCTTTTTGTCAATTCTTACATATTTTTTTTGTTTAAAATTCTCTGGTATAGATTTTCCTGACCGATAGCTTTTGATGAGATGTGGTGTAATAAAGTAACCTCTATTGGCTAGAATTGCTGCTAAGTTAGCCATTTGAACCGTTGTGAGCTGCATTTCTCCTTGTCCTATACCTAAAGACAATATCCATCCAGATCTCCAACCATTGACTTCTTTTTTGTACACTCTATCGTAATAAGAGGAATTAGGAATTAAACCTTTGTTTTCATAGCTAAAATCAAGTCCAAGCTTGCTTCCAAGACCAAAGTCATGAAGATAACTTACGATGGTATCGAGCCCTATCCCTGGTTTTTTATAACTATACAAATCCAAAAGCTCCCTAATCATGGTGAAATAATAGGTATTACATGAATGCATAATGGCCGCAGACACATTATTAGCGGCCGTATGTGGGTGACATTTCTGTACTTTAGTAGGACTTAATCGATAAAATCCAGGGCAAAAGATGGGTCTATTTGCATAAGTTGTCCCTTTCTGAAGTGCTATTAAAGATAAAATGGGTTTAAAGATAGAACCAGGTGGGTATCTATTGGTTACAGCACGATTATTAAGAGGTCTATTTATGGTGTCATAAATAAGTGAAGTCATGCCCTTGCCTCTATTTCCATCCAAATTTAGAATGTTCGGATCATAAGATGGTGAACTTACCATTGCAAGAATTTCGCCTGTAGAAGGTTCTATAGCCACTATTCCACCTTTTTTATTAATCATTAGGCTATCTGCATAAGCTTGGAGTTCTAAGTCAATTGAGATTTTAACATCTTCTCCAGGTACCGCCATACTATCAAGCCTGCCATTGTCATAAGAACCTACTTGTCTCCCAAGATTATCCTTTAATATATAATTTACACCTTTCTTTCCTCCTAACTCTCTTTCGTATGCAAATTCTAATCCAGACTGTCCTATATAGTCACCCGGGCTGTATAAGCCATTAGAATTGTCAATAATTTTTTGATTTACTTCCCCCAAATAACCGAGTACATGTGCTGCATGAGTATGTGGGTATCCTCTAATATTTCTTTGTTCTGGATAAAACCCTGGAAACTTATGTAAATGCTCATGAAAAATTGCATACTGGATGGGATCTACTTTGTTCAGAAATACAAATGGGATTGACTTACGGAATTGTGGGTTTTTCCAATCTTTTTGTAAATTTGTAATAAAAGTTTCTTTGTCAATGCCAAGTAGTGAACAAAAAAGCAACGTATCCATTTTAGGATCAATTTTATTGTAAATCACACTAATGACATAAATGGGTTTATTGTACACTAGTGTTTTGTCATTTCGATCAACGATAATACCACGTGACGGATAAATTTGACTTTTTTCTAAGGTAGTTCTTTGAGCTTGTTCTTTATACTTTGTAGAAAACAATTGAAGATGTGCAGCCTTCAATGTTAATACCAATGAAACCAATCCTATAAAATAAATGATGCCATACTTCCTACTTTCTAAGTTTCTCATCTAGTACTTTGTTCTAAAAATAAACTGAGAAATTAATATCACTATAAAGGAAACGATAAAACTACTAATAGTATTTAAAAATATTTCAAAAATAAAAACAAAAGAAAAAGCTTCTAAGCTAAAATACATGAAGGTGTGTATCAAAAGACTGATACTCAGAAAGGAAACAAACCAACCTATGCCCATGTTTTTGATCGTAGGCACATCATCTATGTTATAACCTTCATAAGGCTCTAAAAATGCAATGATAATATTACGAATATAAGCAGTAAAGACTAATGCGCCAGTGTGAACACCTACAGAATCATAAGACATATCGATGAAGATTCCTAAAATAAAGGCAAGAATAAGGGCAAAAATCCTAGAAAATTTAATTGGAAGTAGCAATATGGCCATAGGATATATTAGAAAGTGAATAAACACAAATCCTCCAAATGAAAATGTGATATGCTTAAATATCCAAATCTGTGCTAAGAACACAATGATAAACCTGACAATATTGGTAGGAATGCTATTATTCATTGTGCAACTTCTTTTTCAAGCCCTAATTGTTCTGAGCCATATCGGTTCTGGACTACGTATGCATATTTTACTGATGTAAGGTCATTAAACAATTTTACAGTAATATTATAATTATTATTACCAGGCACCATTTGAAATTTCTCAATTTTACCCACTAGTATTCCCCTCGGAAACATAGTAGAGAAGCCACTCGTGATGACTGTATCTCCCACCGCAATAACTTCATGTTTTGGAACTGACTCTAACGTCATTCTTAGTGGATCTGTATCTTTCCACACCAAGCTACCATGACCTTTTCTACTCTTAATTCCACAACTAATTTTAATTTGAGAGTTTAATAATGTCATGACATGTGCAAAATTGGGTGAACTGTTTCTTACAATACCAATAATGCCTTTTGACGATGAAATGACACCCATATCTGGTTTTATGCCTTCTCTGCTTCCTTTGCAAAGAGTGATGTGATTATTTCTTAGATTTATAGTACTATTACATATTGTAGCAGGTATTAAACTGTATGGATTATAGATGCTATCCGGATCAGGTATATTATCTGATGCATACTCTATCAAAATTAAATTTTCGATTAAGGTAGCATTTTCACGCATCAAGCTGTCGTTCACTCTTTTGAGATTGGCAAAATTAGTTAGTACAGCTCTTTGTTCACTTATTTTTGCAGCATAAATATTGGACGAGTTCAGAAATATTTCTTTTTGACTTTGGTTATAATTTATAATTAAGTAAAAACAAATAATCTCTAGCACTACAAATAATATGTGTGCCCCAAATTTTGCAAAAAGTTGAATGACATTATACATTCACAATAAAAGTTTAATAATGTCAAATACTCTTTCTATCCATCAAAAATGAGTATCTGTGCGAATTTTTTAAAGCTAATCCGGTTCCTCTCACTACTGCTCTCAAAGGATCATCGGCAATATGAACTTTTAGTTTTGTTTTTGCCGCCATTCTTCTATCCAATCCTCTTAACAAAGCGCCGCCACCGGTCAGATAGATACCTGTTTGATAAATATCTGATGACAATTCAGGTGGTGTATCTTCTAGTGCTTTTAGAACAGCTTCTTCTATTTTTGCTATTGACTTGTCTATAGCTTCAGCTACTTCTACATGTGTTGTAAATACTTGTTTAGGAATTCCCGTAAGCATATCTCGACCATTGACTGCAAATTTTGCTGGTGGATCTGCTATGTCTGCAATGGCTGCACCAACATTTATTTTTATTTGTTCGGCAGTACGTTCACCTATCAGAATATTGTGCTTTCTTTTCATGTAATCAATGATATCATTGGTGAATTCGTCACCTGCAATTCTTATCGATTGATCAGTGACTATGCCTGATAATGCAATAACTGCTATCTCCGTAGTACCACCTCCTATGTCTATGACCATATTTCCGATAGGCTCTTCTACATCCAGACCTATACCAAGCGCCGCAGCCATAGGTTCATGAATTAAGTACGTTTCCTTAGAGTCTACGTGGTCAGCAGAATCAAAAACGGCTCTTTTTTCTACTTCCGTAATGCCAGATGGAATACAAATAACCATTTTAAGGTGGGTAAAAAACCTGCGTTTCTCACCTATCATATTTATCAATCCTTGGATAAGCGCTTCTGCTGCTTGGAAATCAGCAATAACGCCATCCTTTAGTGGTCTTATGGTTTTGATATTGTCATGGGTTTTTTCGTGCATTTGCATGGCTCTATTGCCTACCGCTATGACTTCATTTGTATTTCTATTTATAGCTACTATGGATGGTTCATCCACGACTACTTTATCATTTTGAATGATCAAGGTATTTGCTGTGCCTAAATCGACAGCTAATTCCTGTGTAAAAAAATTAAAAAATCTCATTCTATTTTCTGGTTGAAATATTCATCTAATTTACCTTGCAAACATAAGTCCATAGGTAAGCAGGTGCAAAAATAATGATTTTACACAACAAAAGGTTATATTTTGACATCTAACGTGTAAATATTTGTATTTCCGTTGTTTACATTGTACTAAATGGGCGAAACAACAATTTCTATCATCTGCTCTTTATTAAGATATTTTTGTGCTACATCCATAACTTTTTCAGGTTCAATACCTATAATTGCATCAGCGAAATCATGAAACTCTTCTGGATTTTTGCCCGTCAAAACCATCGATTTTGCAAAAGAAGAAACATTCATAGGTCCATCAAGCATATTCATAAAATTGCCCATCAAATAGTTTTTTACCATTTGAAGCTCTTCAAGATCAGCTTTTTCTTGCTTTAAGATGTCCATTTCTTTATAAATTTCTTTCAGAATAGGCGTCACATATTCCGTAGCCGCTTCTGTGCTCACATAAAAACATCCATCAAAAAGCATCTGATCTACACTACTGTAAATATCATAAGTGAGTCCTTTTTCTTCTCTAATATTTGTCATTAACCTTGACCCGAAATAACCTCCTAATAATGTATTCAAAACAAATACTGCTGCATTGTCAGGATGGTTTTTGTCAAATAATTTTCTACCTGTCTTAATAGCACTTTGATGTTCGTTTTTACTACTTATCAAAATTTCTTTCCTTGCCAAATCAGTAGTAGATGGTTGATATATTTTCTTTTTTGATGACTTTATGGTTTGCCCGAAATATGCGTCTATATCTTTCCTGATGCTGTCTGTTATGTGACCGCTCAAAAATAAATAACAATTGTCTGAGCCATAAAAATCATCAAAATGATGGATAATTTTTTGACGATCTATGCCAAGGTAATCTTCTTCCTTACTATTATACCCATAGGGATGATCTATGCCGAAAATCTCCTCTGTGATCTGTCTGTAAGTGATCACTTCGTTTTTTGTAAGCTCTTCTTTTAATTTTTGAATATTAAGACTTTTAAATTTTTCGATTTCATCTTCTGGAAAAGTTGGTGTCGTGTACATTGCGTGCAAAAGCGGAAGTATTCTATCGCAATGTTTATTAAGGGTGTGAATACTCGTAAACGAAAAATCCATGTTAGATGCCGTCTTTATGCTAGAGCCGTAATAATCAATTTTTTCGGCTATTTCGGCAGAATTTAAGCTTCCACATCCATCTTTGAGAAGTGACGATGTAGCCCTACCGATGAGATGATGGTCTTCGTAGGATCTCCCTGCGGTGTGTACGATTTCGATTTTTACGATTTCTTGGCTTCCTAGATTTACTTCACATACTTTTATACCATTGGTCAAAGTATATTGGTCAATGCTCGGAATATTTAACTTTTGGACAGGATGTATCTCAGGTCCCTTTTTTCTGTTTATCATTAATGATTTTTGTAGGCGCAAAAGTACAATGTTTCTCTACAAATGAATGGTAAACTTCATATTTGAAAATAAATATATATCCATAAATTGGAATTAATTAATTCTATAGGTCCAAGATATTAGGAAATATCATAAGATACATTATTTTTGTGGTCTGAAATAGATCGCAGCGCTTGAAGGTTTTCTGTCAAGTGGAAGTAAAAATTGGTCTTGGAATAAGTCAAAATAAATGTACAATGAGATTTGAAGTATCATCATCAGAGTTGCTAAAACAACTAAACATCGCATCAGGAGCCATAAGTGCCAATCCTGTTTTGCCTATCATGGAAGATTATTTATTTGATGTGAAGGACAATGTACTGACGATCACATCTACCAATCTAGAGACCACCATCATCACCCAACTCGATGTGACGGCAGATGAAAATGGAATCATAGCAGTACCTGCAAAAATATTGTTGGATACTATCAAAGCACTTCCAGAGCAACCACTTACCATCACAGTTGATGAAAATAATGGTGTAAAAATACTTTCTGCATTTGGAGTCTATAAATTGTCAGGAGACTCAGCGGATGATTTTCCTACGCCACCAGAAGAAGATGATGTAGAAACACTTATCCTGAATTCTAAAAAAATAAATAAAGGTATCACCAATACTGTTTTTGCTACAAGTAATGATGAGTTGAGACTTGCCATGACAGGCGTTTTGATTCAGATCGATTTTACAAAAGTACACTTTGTAGCCACAGATGCACACAAATTGGTAAAGTATACGGTTGGTAATCTTAGTACAGACATAGCAAAATCATTGATCATACCTAAAAAAGGATTGAACCTTGTAAAAAATGCACTTTCTGAAGAATGCGATGTGACCATCAGTTTTAATAAAGCTAATATCTTTTTTACATTCGGTCGTACCAAAATAGTATGCAGATTGATTGATGCAAAGTATCCTGAATACAATGCTGTGATACCTGTAGAAAATCCATTTGAAGCGATCATAAATAGAAAGGATTTTTTAAATTCACTTAGAAGGATAGCGATTTATGCCAATAAGTCCACCAATCAGGTCATTCTGAATATTTCTGAAAAAAGTATGACCATCTCTGCACAAGATCTTGATTTCTCCAATGAGGCCACAGAACAACTGAATTGTGCCTTTACAGGTGATCCAATGACCATCGGATTTAATGCTAAGTTTCTTGGAGAGATGTTAAACGTATTGGAGAAAGATGATATCAAACTCATGCTTTCTACACCAGGCAGAGCAGGTCTTATCGTACCAGTAGAAGAAGAAATAGGCGAAGCACTATTGATGTTAGTGATGCCAGTAATGATGGGCAACTAGCTTTTATAATGAAAATTGGTTTGTTTTTTGGATCGTTTAATCCTATACATATAGGCCACATGATTATTGCAAATCATTTGGTAGAATATTCTGATTTAGACCAAGTGTGGCTTGTAGTAAGTCCCCACAATCCATTGAAACAAAAGTCTTCTTTAGCCAAAGATCATGATAGGCTTCATCTTGTGCAGCTCGCAATCGGAGATAATCCAAAACTAAAAGCATCAAGCATAGAATTTTCGCTTCCTGTTCCTTCCTACACGATAGATACACTGACTTATCTTCACGAAAAATACCCTAGTAAGAAATTCAGCCTTATTATGGGTGGAGACAATCTAGAAAGTATAGAAAAGTGGAAAAATTATGAAAAACTGCTAGCAGAAAATGACATCTACGTCTATAAAAGACCTGGATATTCACTGGGCAAATACGAAAACCATCCGAGGGTAAAGGTCGTAGATGCGCCACTATTAGACCTATCAGCTACTTTCATTAGAAACAGCATTGCAGCAGGCAAGTCCGTGCAATATCTCGTACCTGAGGCAGTGTATGACTATTTGATGGATTCGAAGTTGTATTTGCCTAAGTAGAGATATCAAATAGGTAAATTCAATAGTAACACAAGCTACATGACATAAATTGAATTTTTTTATGGTTAAAATCAGAATTTCACTTCATTTCCGACTTATAAACTTCCCCTTCTTTCATTACGAATACGACATTTAGCATCGTATTGATATCTTGTGTGGGATCAGCATTTACAGCGATGATATCAGCCATTTTTCCTGATGTTATGCTGCCTGATGTATTATATATTCGCATGAGTTGAGCCGCATTTTTGGTGGCCGATTGGATTGACTCCATGGGTGACATACCTGCTTCCACCATAAACACAAATTCCTTGGCATTGTCTCCATGGAGGCTGACGCCTGAGTCTGTCCCAAAAGCAATTTTTACACCTCGTTTGTATGCTTTTGCAAAAGTTGCTTGGATTTGCGGCCCTATCTCTGCTGCTTTTTTGGCGATCATTTTTGGATAAAAGTTGGGCGTTTTGGCTTTGTCTGCTACAAATTTTCCTGCTGAGATGGTTGGCACATAATATGTTCCTTTTTCTATCATCAGATCCATAACTTCTTCAGTCATGAAGGTACCATGCTCGATACTGTGGATGCCACCTAATACTGCTCGTTTCATGCCTTCTGTACCGTGTGCATGTGCTGCTGTGACAAAGTTGTAATCATTGGATGTTTTTACTATGGCTTGGATTTCTTCTATGGTAAATTGTGGTCCTGTGCCATCAGATGCTACACTAAGTACACCACCTGTAGAAGTGATTTTGATGCAGTCAGCTCCATTTTTATACCTTTGTCTCACGGCTTTTGCCGCTTCTTCTGGACTATTTATGACACCTTCTTTTGGTCCAGGGTCGCCTTTAAGATTGTCTCGAACGCCGTTGGTGGGATCTGCATGACCACCTGTAGTGGCTATTGATTTTTCACAGGTATAAATCCTTGGCCCTTTGATGATGCCATTTTTGATAGCTTCTCGTAAAGATACATTAATACCACTGCCACCGAGATCTCTCACTGTCGTAAATCCGGCCATAAGTGTACGTTCACAAAATTGGGTGGCTCTCAGTGCGACGTAACTTTCGTTTTCACGGAAGGTCTCTTCGTATCTTTTAGGTCCTGACTCACTTTCTACATGTACGTGCATATCCATCAATCCGGGCATAACCGTTTTTGACTTCAAGTCAATAAGTTTATCATCTTTTTTGGGCGTAATGTATCCATCTTCTACGGATTTTATCAACCCATCTGCCACGACAATACTTTTATTATTCAGTACAATACCCTTGTCCACGTCTATCAGCTTCCCACAATGTATGATGGTCGTCTGAGCATTTGAGACAAATTGACAAAAAAGAAAAAGTCCGAATAATAAAAGTTTGTACATGGTTATTTATTTATATTGGTTATTTAGTGGCACTTTGTCTTGGACTCTTTACCTTCTTTGTAGGGGTAACTTTTGTTTTAGGGTGGACGAGTTTCATCTCTTTTACTAGATGTCCTGCGCCAGCATACTTGTCTATCACCCACAAGATGTATCTTGCGTCCACCATAATATTCCTACAGATACTCGCATCATAATTAATGTCGCTCATCGTGCCTTCCCACACTCTATCAAAATTTAGTCCTATCAAATTGCCATGCGCATCTATCGCAGGGCTTCCCGAATTACCACCTGTGGTATGGTTAGAACCGATAAAACACACGGGTAGTTTACCTGTTTTGTCTGCATATGGGCCGTAATCTTTGGCTTTGTGTAGGTCAATCATTCTAGGTGATACATCAAATTCATAATCTCCTGGCACGTACTTTTCTATTACACCATCTAGATAAGTGACTGGTTCATAAGCTACTGCATCTCTAGGCTCATAACCATTTACTTGTCCATAGGTAACCCTGAGTGTACTATTAGCGTCAGGATAGAATCTTTTTTCTGTGAATACTTCCATTTGTGCCTTGGTATATTTCTCGAGTTTCAGATCTATCTCCTTTCTGATATTGTTATATGGCGTGGCAATTTCTTTATTATAAAAATCTGCCCATTCTGATGACAAAGCATAAATAGGGTCGCTTTTGATAGCAGATACAGCCTTTGATGGTTCGAGCGACAGGATCTTCATGGCTTCGAGTTCGGTGGTAAAACTTGACAAAATATACTGATTAGCAGCCATTTGATGATAAGAATCGCCTTTTGCCATATTTAAATTTTCTCTTTGTAAGTACATCGGCACAAATTTAGGGTCTAGTTTGTCCACATACATCGTAAGTAAGGCACCAAGTTTTTCTTCATCGATTTTGGCATCGAAATCTTGGTAAAAACCTGTACTAAAATCTTTAACCTTCGGAAGTAAGTCGTTATATCCTTTTTCGCCATTTTTTTCATAGGCGCTTACCAGTCTTTTGAGCGTATTCATATAAGATGTCAGGTCCACGTTGCGCTGTGCTATTTCGCTATAATAATCTCGTGCCAATGCATATTCGTCAATATCCTTATACAACTTATCCAAATCAGCCAATAAATTTCTGTAAGGACTATCTGCTGCCAATCTCTTTTGAAAGTCAGCTTCATTGTCTAACTTTTTCTGAATGGCATTGGTTTGTTTAAGACCTTGTGACTCTCCTATCCATTTTTTCCAGTAATTAGCTATCGTGGCATATTTGGCAGCATATTTTATTTTTGTTGCTTCATCAACTCTCATGTATTTATCCATGATTTTAAGCGATGTCTCACGTATTTCTATTTTTGCAGGATTTAGGGTATTAACCACTTGTTTGATGGCAGAAGCAGGTAGATACTGATTGGTACGACCAGGAAAACCAAAAACCATGGTGAAGTCACCTTCCGCTACGCCATCCATAGATATAGGTAAGAAATGTTTTGGCTTGTAAGGAACATTATCTTTAGAATATTCAGCAGGTTTATTGTCTTTGCCAGCATAAATTCTGAATAATGAAAAATCACCTGTATGACGTGGCCATACCCAATTGTCAGTATCAGAACCAAATTTACCAATAAATTCTGGTGGTGTACCTACAAGACGCACATCTTTGTAAATGGTAGTGACGAAGGCAAAATATTGATTACCATCAAAAAAAGGACGAATAATAACTTCTTGATAAGACTCAAGTTTGTATGTTTTGCGCACATCGGCTAAGTTTTTGTCCACTATAGATTGTCTTTCTGTGGCAGACATTTGGTCGGTGACACCTACTAGAACTTTTGCCGTGACATCATCTATATAATCGATAAATGTAGCTGTGAGTCCTGCATTTGGGAGTTCTTCACCATGATTTTTTGCCCAAAATCCATTTTTTATCAAGTTGTTTTCTACGGACGAATGTGACTGAATAGCGCCGTACCCACAATGATGATTGGTAAGAAGTAGGCCGTCAGGTGAGATAATTTCTGAAGTACAGAAACCACCGAAATGTACGATGGCATCTTTTAGTGAACCTTTATTGACGCTGTAAATGTCTTCAGCAGATATCTTCATACCCATGCTTTTCATCTCCTTTTCATTTAGGAGTTTAAGTAGGTGTGGTAACCACATGCCTTCTCCTGCGTATGAAATTGAAAATATAAAAAGCAATAATGCGGTAAATAAAAACTTTAATGATTGTATCATATGTAAAAACAATTTTATGAAAAATTTAAACTGATAAGCAAAAGTAAAAAAATAACGTCAAAATCTGGCTAAAACTTGTTTTTTATGTGAAAATGAACTTATTAGGTTGTTTTTTATTACATATTGACCAATATACATCACTCAAAAAGAAAATTGATATCATTTTTGGTTTAAGTATTATAATGTATCTTGTGCAAATTTTTTAAGGTATTAGTTTAATCCAATGGCTTCAGAATTAGAGCAAATAAAAGGACCGGTAAGTGCCGAACTTAAAGCGTTTGAAAAACACTTTAAGGATTCCATGAAGAGCTCCGTACCTTTATTAGACAAAATCACTTATTATATCGTACAGAAAAAGGGTAAACAAGTACGTCCTATTCTTGTCTTCCTCTGTGCTAGAATATGCGGAAATATCAACGAATCTACCAATGTAGCTGCTTCTCTCATAGAACTCCTGCACACAGCTACACTCGTACATGATGATGTGGTAGATGACTCGTACGAGCGTAGAGGTTTCTTCTCGATAAATGCTTTGTGGAAAAACAAAATAGCCGTGCTTGTTGGTGACTTTTTACTTTCGAAAGGACTATTAGTCGCCTTAGAAACCAAAAATTATAATCATCTACAGACACTATCCACGGCTGTAAAACAAATGAGTGAAGGCGAGCTCTTGCAAATAGAAAAAGCCAGAAAACTAGATATCGACCAAGCCGTTTATTTCGAAATCATACGTCAAAAAACCGCTTCACTCATTGCTGCTGCTTGTTCGTCAGGCGCTTCATCCACGACAGAAGATCCAGTTTTGATAAAAAAAATGTGGGATTTTGGTGAAAAAATAGGTATCGCCTTCCAAATTAAAGATGATTTATTTGATTATGGAGATGCAGATATTGGCAAACCGCGCGGTATAGACATCAAAGAAAAAAAGATGACGCTGCCGCTCATCTATGCGCTATCGAAAGCGCCCAAGAGCGAGCGCCGGCGCATCATCAACAACATTCGCCGCCACAGCGAGCGCCCCGAAAAAGTAAAAGAAGTCATTGATTTTGTGCGCCAAAGTGGCGGCCTCGACTATACGCGACAAGCCATGTATCGCTTTCGCGAAGAAGCTTTTCAGTTGCTGCACGAGTTTCCGCCATCAGAAGTGCGGCAGGCGC
>DAOLFJ010000367.1:0-4336 GCA_035326365.1 Saprospiraceae bacterium
TTTATTGGACTTTTGACTTTCATGACGAAGTTCTAATAACTTATTTGGGTTTAATTTGCATAAAAAAAACAATAGCTTTCGCTCAATTTTATCGGTGTAAAATTGAATATGTGCTCACTATTCAGTAAGTTATGTGTTAAGGTAGTCGATTTGCAGTGTAATAAATATAACCGTAAGTTCGTAGCGTCTTCCTTATAAAGTGTTTACAAATTGTCTTTTAGATTTTAATAAATTTGATAAAGGAGTTGTCATACTTTACCCAATAGGTGCCAGATTCAAAACTTGTAATGTCTAGTTGTCTTACTTTTCCTTTATAGATATGTTTGCCTAGTGCATTTATAATTTCATAATTTTGGTCTTTTGATCCAAGATCAATGTTTAGTATACCAGAAGTTGGATTGGGAGATATGCTGATTTTGTAATTATTTGTCAAGTTATGTTGCGTGCTTGAAACATTAAGAACACATGTTTTTGGATAATCCATAACTGTTCGCCATGCTATTTTTTGGAAAATGGCGGCTTGTTCTAAAGTCGGTGCTTTAAAATCTCCTCCCCACCAAACTTTCGTTTGATTGGTTAAGCCTTCTGGACTTCGTTCAAATATAGTTGCAAAATGTATACAAGCGACAAAATATTTCCCAATGTCTGTCAAATGGATATCATCGCTAAAAAGGTCACTTATATGACTAATCCCAGGTACATTTCCTGCTTCTATTTCATCATACAACTTTGCAAGACCTTGCGCAGCTGGTATTAGACATACTTTTTCTTTGGGCATGTGTCTTTTATTTAAAGAATCTACTACGCTTTCCCACATAGGAAGATCATCTGTTATTCGTTGGCGCCATGGATTGGAATTGATATCATATGGGCAACCTGTCGGAGTCCCACTATTCAGACAATGCCAGTCTTCATATAGGTAGATCTTAATATCTGGATTAAGTTCTTTAGCATATTGATAAAAGCTATCAGCGTATTGATATGTTTCATAAATACCCCATTCTGTCCAATGTCTAGGCACCGATTCTGTCAATACCAATACATCAACGTCACCTGCTGGCAAACCACCCGTAGGATGATAAAAACCATAATAGTAAGGTGGATTAATTCCATAATCATCGTTATCTTTTCTTTGCCATTGCCATCTTAGTGGAGCGCCAGGTATAGATTGATAAGCCCAATCAAACTCGGTGTTTTCGTGGTCATCTGCTAAAGATTGAACCATATCTGGGATTTGATCGCTTAAACTATGACCTATGTAGAAAGCTTTAACTTCCTGTGTGTAACCTTTATTTGTATTCAGAAGGCTGGATATAATAATAGTTAAAAATAAAACTAATTTGCCATTCATATCTTTTAAACTCTGGTGATTATATGCAAAGAAATATATTTTTTCTGAACTTTAGGAAACAGTTAGTTGTGATTTTTCTTCTTCTTACTATTTATTTTTCAAGATTTGATAATTTATTTAATTTTTCGCAATCAGGAAATTCATTAAATAGAAAGAGTCAGTGATTTTGTGTCACCGACTCTTTCTGAAAATAAAGATTTTATTATT
This sequence comes from Saprospiraceae bacterium, assembly GCA_035326365.1. Lineage (GTDB taxonomy): Bacteria > Bacteroidota > Bacteroidia > Chitinophagales > Saprospiraceae > OLB9. Next base: position 1,559 of record DAOLFJ010000367.1, read on the forward strand.
CTAACGTTTGTCTGTTATTACTAATTTTTGTGTGTAAGTAGAAGATGATGTCCTGAAATTGACAAAATATAGACCGCCATTAAATTCAGAGAGATCCATTTCATACGTTTTGATATTTTTGTCCCCAATGAGAGACTGAGCCCTTAATACTTTGCCAGTAACATCCATTATGGACAATACGCCTTCTGTTTCTTCACCGAATGGAACAACAACTGTGATTTCACTACTTGCTGGATTTGGGAAAATCAACAATTCATCTTTGACTGCTTCGGCTTGTAGGTTTAATTCTTCGCCTGCTAATCTGTAAGCACTTCCGCTTCGTTCGGCCAATAATGTATAACAAAGCGTACTATTGAATGCGCCATTATAACCATATACTTGCACATAGTAAGTTGCTGCAGCCTGTGTATTATTATAAGTGATTTGTTCATCATTGTTATCAGCATTCTCTGAAATACCTACTTGACTATTACCTCTATATAATATCATATCATAATCTGCTGGAAGATTTGACATGGTGACTCTGACATTTCGAGCTGAAGAAGTATTTGAAAATTTAAACCAATCTTTATCAGTACTTGTACCAATTCTTGCAGTAGTCGAACTTCCTACAGGTATGGTTTTAGCTTGATTTCGAGAGTTATTGTTTTCGTAAGTATCAGTACAATTTGAAGGTACAGCGGTTGTAGTAAAGTTAACAGTTGCGGCATATGAACTCGGTCCACTTGCACAATTTGATCTAACCCTAGTATTGTAAGCTGTACTTGCTGTCAAACCTGTAAGATTGACTGCCGTTGTTGTTACTGTCGTTGCTGTCCAAGTACTAGCACTATTTAATTTGAATTCAAATGTATAGCTAGTGGCAGAAGAAACTGCTGTCCATGACGATGTTGCTGTTGTTGATGTAATATTACTTGTGGTTAATCCAGCAGGCGCATTACATGTTTGTGGTGATGGAGGCAAGCAACCAGGAGAGCTCTGTAAACTTGATCTAGAACCACTGCCTTCTAATACTGCTCTCATTCTTGTTTTTTGTCCTTGGCTAAACATATACATACAAGCATCATAAGTATAATCCATATAATTCATGGTCATTTCTACTGGTGCGCCACTACATGTACTGTAATGCGGATAAGCTGGACAGCCACCATTTGATGTATTGTGCACAGGAGTATCACTTACTAGATCACTACCACAAGTAGCATCTCCCCAGATATGTCTTAGGTTTAGCCAATGGCCAACTTCGTGTGTTCCAGTTCTTCCTTTGTGGTATGGAGCCGTAGCTGTACCCAATGTACCTGTATATCTGTAATCTAGTACGACACCGTCAGTGGAAGCAGGTCCACCTGGGAATTGGGCATACCCTAATATACCGCCACCTATATTACAAACCCATATATTTAAGTAATTAGCAGCATTCCATGGGTCTACACCACCTTGGGCTGTTTTTTTGACATTATCGTTTGTACCCCAACTTGTCACAGTTGTACTTTTCCTATTGATTCCTGTAGTAGCATTTCCTGACGGATCTTGTGTTGCTAGACAAAACTCAATTTCAGGGTTCCCTATCACTCCTGTAAATATTGATGGTGTCAAAGATAAGTCTGAATTTAGCGCTTTAAAATCTGCATTTAATACATCGATTTGTGATTGTACTTGAGCGTCAGAAATGTTTTCTGTGGTTGTTCTGTACACCACGTGAACGACTGTAGGAATCGTAATGATGGCCCTTTGACCGTTGCCATTGGCATTGTTACGAATGTATTCCTGCACTTGTTTTTCGATTTCTTCCATGTTTTTTAGCATAGAAGGATTTTCTTTAATTTGTCTGTCGAGTACTTCCATCGACCCGCAGTTCCTTTCTTGTCCAAAACTAACCAAGCTGAAAAACAAGATAAAACATACCATTGTACATAAAACTTTCATGTTCTTTAAAATTAAATTGTTAAAAATAAATTGAAAAATCTTGTAAAATACTCTCATTAACGTCGGGCGACGATGCAAATGTAAAATAAAATTATTTACCTGTATCTTTTTACGTAATAAAATTTTTATACATGCAACTTTGTTGCATGTAGTCTACTTTGATGTTAAAATCTTTGAAAGCATCTTCAATTTAAAAAAATTAAATATCTTTATCCGATATTATACAACTTATGAGATTTAGCATCTTAATATGTTTACTTTTTCTTCAATTAAACAAAACTTTATGCCAGGAAGGTATACAGAGTAATAATCTAATAGCCAATATCATAGAGGACTTTTTAGAATCTACAGACGCCGAAAATTTTGACTACAATACTATTTTTGAGAATTTAAACTTTTATTATGATAACCCTTTAAACGTGAATACTGCTAATGAACTTGAATTAAGGGATTTGTTTTTGCTAAATGAGATTCAGATATCTAATTTTATGACTTATCGCACTCAATTCGGAAGTTTTCTCAGTATTTATGAACTCCAAGCAATACCATCATGGGATTTAATAACTATCAGAAATGTTTCACCATTTCTTAGATGTGAAGTATCATCCGATGATTTTAACCTTGACTTTAGAGATGCTTTACGTAATGGTTCTTCTACGTTGTTCTTGAAAGCAAAACGTGTACTTGAACAAAGAAAAGGTTTCAAAGAAAATGATGCAGGCGTCACTCCATTTACAGGTGACCCCAACCATCTATATATAAGGTATAGATACGAATTCGGTCAATTATTCAAAGCAGGATTTACAGCAGAGAAAGATCCAGGAGAAAAGCTTTTTGGTGAAGGGTCTAAAT
>DAOLFJ010000368.1:0-4334 GCA_035326365.1 Saprospiraceae bacterium
CTTTTATCTGAGCAAGTTAACATTACCCTGCTTCCTGTATTCTAATGCATTTATACACAATGCCCTTAAATAATATGCATATGCATCAGGTGGCAATTGCTCACCATTATAGGTTCCATCCCACCCTACTGTTTGGTCTTTAGACCTAAAGACTTCTTGTCCCCAACGATTGTAAATAATGAGTTCCATATCATCTATGAAATTACTTCTCACAAACAAGATATCATTGACTCCATCACTATTTGGTGTAAATGCATTTGGCAGATACACATCCGTTTCATCACATTGCGCTTTTCTGACGGTCACCGTTACGACATCTGTAGCTGTACAACCATTTTCATCTGTGACAGTTACAGTGTATGACGTCGTTTCTGTAGGATTCACTATAATACTTAGTCCATCATCACCATTACTCCATTGATAACTTGCATTGGGTATCGGATTAGAGACAAAAATCTCTATGCTTTCACCTTCAAAAATAGTAAAATCTGGATCTGCATTAACTTCCACAGTTATTAACTCACCGACTTCTGCAATAAATTCTTTGCTTTGAATACATCCTGAAAGCTTATCCGTCACTTCTACAAATAATAATTTATCAGCAGATAGTAGTACGGTTGGGTTTTGGATGGTAACACTTGATGTAAAACATTCTGCAGGCGACCACAAATAACTATATGCATCAGGATTATCTATATCGAGTGTTACTTCCGAATTTTGTGATAAACAAAACTGACTCGGTCCAGAAACCTGAAAATCAAATGGTTGAGTTATTTTAGGGGTAATATTAGCAATACTTGCACATCCTGTTTCCGTATTGGTAAGTATCACCGTTAGCACCTTTCCTTCCACTGCTTTAATGATTGGATTAGGTGTATCTCCACCCGAAACAATACATTCTGCCGGCGACCATTCATACGTGTAAAGCGACGGATTATCTATGATGATACTTATTTCATACTCTTGATTGATACAAAGACTGTCTCTTCCATCCAGATCAACGGTAAAATCAAACTGAAAGACATCTGCCATTACGGTATCAGTGTCTTTACATCCATAAATATCTTCTGCAATGACAATGTATTCCACATCATTTTCTAATATTACTTCTAGCGTATTACCGCTAGTGATGACATTTCCATTCATATCTGTCCAAGTATACGTAACATCGTCAATATTGGCATCAGCTACAAATATTACAGTATCGCCTAAACACCTTACTTGGTCATCGATTGCATCGATTTGTATCAAAGGATTGACAATGACATCTTTACTTTCTATTTTAAATGGACACACATTTACCAGATTGACCAAAGTCACGTTGTAAGTTCCTGTGTCCGGATAGGTGTAGCATGGTTTAGGTTGTAAAGAAACGTCATTTGTAGTAGTAAGGTCGCCAAAATCCCACTGTAAAAACCCTGTATATGTTCCTGATATTTCAAAACAAAACTCATTTTTACCACATTCTGAAAATGTATAGCTAAAGTCAACCACAGGATTTTCTGAAATGATAACCTCAATCGAATCTCTCAAACTACATCCAAACTGATTAGTGACGGTAAAGTAAAATACAAACGGTCCATTTTCATCAGGTCCAATGCCTATGGTAGGACTAGATGTATTTCCACCCGCAACGATGTGACTGTCTGCATCCCAAACAAATTGGTTGATATGAGATGGATCTAGATTTACGGTCAGTAATTTTGTGGTATCTTCTCTACATACCGTAAAAGGTGATATGGTTTCTATGACAGGCGTTTCATTACTTACTGTAATCTGAGCTGGAAATGTGGCACATTGTTCGCCCACAAACTGCGCATAATAAGTTTGCTCAAGTCCTGTAAATTGTGTCTTTAAAGTATCTCCTGTTGCAATTACAACTGTAAGATTGAAATCCGTACTCCAGATATACTCTCCTACGCCTACACCACCTGAAACAGTTAGCAAAACACTACCGTCACAGCTTGTGGTATCTCCTTCTATCTGCAAGGTGATACCATCTTCCAATGCAAATACATCTACAGACGAAACTACTGTACACAATCCATCAGAAACAGTTACTTGATAAGTAATATTTGAATCAATGGTCACAATAGGATTAGATGGATCTGTCAGGTCTAATCCATCTGTGGGAGACCAAGTATATGTCCATGCAGGATTCGGATTGGTCACAAATGTTTTTGACTGATTAGGACAAAGTATGATAGGATCCGCAACAAATTTTATAGTTGCAAATGGTCCAGGCAAAAACGATCTTTGTACAGTATCGCTACATCCATTTTCATAATTGACAATCATGTTTACAAACAGAATACTATCTTTAGGTATGACTATAGTGATATTGCTACCTGTGTATGGCAATTGATTGCTTGCAATACCCACAACCCAAGAAATATCTGCTGCAGAAATACCATTAGCAAGTGTATCTACATAGGCCAATTCAAGTTGAACATTATTTTCATCAGGACACTCTATTGGTTGGAACGAAAAATCAGCTTTAGGCAATAAATCTTGTAATGAGAAAGATTTGGTAAGCGATTTTGAACATCCTCCTACAAAGTTAACCGTCAGTGTCACTGATAGATTTGTGGTACTTGTAGGAAGCGTGATACTCAGTGGATCATCTGAAAAGGTCTGATTTCCTATCGCCCAAGAAATAGATTCTATGGTGGCAAAAGGATTAAGCGGTGCAGATAAGTTGTTAAAAACCAATTGCGCAATTCCTTCTGAAGGACAGTCTGAAAGAGCAAAATCAAAATCTACTTTTGGAGTTAAGCTATCGATATTTATAGTTTTCACAATTGTCGCTCTACAGCCATTAGAAGCTGTTACCACTAAGGTGACTTCAGCATCTCCACTTCCTGCTAAATTTATGATTGGGTTATCGCCCGAATATAAGGTTGTGGCCCCATTCTGTAAGACACTCCACGACCATTCTGATAAAGCAAACCCAGGTTCATCATAAACGGATGCATCATTCAATTGAATGTTAAGACTGTCATTAGTGTCATTACATCCTGATAAACTAAAATTGAAGTCAGGTATTATTTTATTTTCAAAAACCGATACGGTCTTTACTATGGTATCAAAACATCCATCCGACCCTCTTGTGGCTAGGAGTCTAACATTATAAACACCCGAAGATGGAAAGTTAAATATTGGATTCGTTGCAGTTGATTGGAAGGCAGGGTCTGTACTCGGATAATTAAAATTCCATCTAAAATTACTGGCACTGAGACTCTCATTATAAAACTCTACACTTAGTCCATCACAATTGGTCTCAGATGTAGAAAACTGTGCTAATGGCGGCTGGCTACAAAGCCTTACATTATATTGAAAATCCCTTCTCACCGAACTTAAAAGTATACCTTTACGATACTCATCTACACAAACACCTACCAGAAATTGTCCTACCAAATTGGGAGTACCCGTAATTACTCCTGTCTGAGCATTAATTTTAAGTGGTACACCTCCGAGCAAATCATTAAGAGAATATGGTGGTGCCCATATAATTCCAGCAAATGGCGGAGGACTTGGTTGAGTAGGTTGAGGATTTATTATTGTAGCACCTGATGAAGGTAAACATAACTTGTAAACCAATGAATCACCATCAATATCTGTGGCACTATGGTCAAAATCCAATGGCTTATTATTACAAATATACACATCAGGCCATTGCTTAAAAGTAGGCGAATTATTGTTAAAATTATAGGCTGTTTCCGTAATCGCTACCCAATAAGTACTTCCAGTTGATACAGGATCGATTATATTATTTAAGGAGATATTACGACAACATCTTTGGTATGCAAGAATATAACCACCATCTAGTTGCGGTAAAGTTATTGCTCCAGTGTAGGTAGTTTCATGCACACAAACTTGTGTACCTTCAAATCCACAATCACTCCTGATAAACTCATTGAGCGTATCTGATGACATAAAAGGCATCGTAAATGACCTAATCCATGTTCCATCCTTAGCACTAAAAATACCAACATATGCAGGATTATCAAATTCAGCCTCAGGTGATCCCAAAAAACAGTCACGTCTTAGAGTTAATCGGACTGTAAACCCTTTACCTCCTGGTACATTTCCAATACTTTTGTACGTGATATTACCACCTACAATGTGTGTACTTTTACCGTCATTAGGCAAGGACAAAAAGATGGTAACTATGATGCTTAACCTGCAAATAGCTGTAAATATTTTTTTAGATATATTTCCCATTACAAAGATATTCATCGGATTAATTTTATTTATTTTTTAATGGTCAAATAGAATCTTCTCAAAAAAACAATCTTTACATCTTTATGACATACCCTAATTGCCTTTTTGGG
>DAOLFJ010000369.1:0-4332 GCA_035326365.1 Saprospiraceae bacterium
ATCATCATGCCATTGGTCACGACGACACGTGGTGCATTTTTATGAGAAGGAAAAAGCCCAAGCGGATGACCAGAATACAAAACCAAGGTCTGCTCATCAGTCATTTCTGATAGATATTGCATGGTCAGTCGGTATTGAGCCCAGTTTTGGAATACAGCACCATTGCCACCATAAGTAATGAGTTCCTGTGGATGTTTCGCTACTTTGGGGTCAAGATTGTTTTGTATCATGAGCATAATGGCAGCAGCTTGTTTGCTCCTAGCAGGATACTGATCTATGGGTCTAGAAAACATCTCATATTCAGGTAAATACCTGTACATATATATCCGACCATAAGTATTTAATTCTTTGTAAAATTCTTTGGCTAGTACTTCATGATGTTCAGGATGGAAATATCTTAGTGCGTTTTTGACTGCAAGTTTTTTATCTTCTTTGGTCAATGTTTTAGTGATATTTCTTTTAGGTGCGTGCGAGAGAGACGCATCAGGACTTTTTGCATCGGGTAGTAGGTCGTCAATGCCTGCGAGTATTTCTTTTTGAAAGAGATTGTATTTCACGGTGTGTTATATTAATGATTTGTTTATTAACAATAAAAAGATCATTTAGATGGTGGACTAAGATAAAAATTTTAAAAATGAAGTATTATGTCCCAAAGACCATCTTAAACTAAATGCAGGGTAAAGATACAGCAGAAATGGCAGAAAAAGGAAATTTAGCCTTGAAGAAATTAATATAAGCTTTTACCATTTAGATAGGTATTGAACTGCGAAGAATTATTTAAAAATCGACTGATAAAAAATATCAAGGTTATTTTGCTAAAAAATGATTAGCTTAGAAATTATTTCTTTAATTTTGTTGTTGAATAAAATGCATATGAACCAAAGAACACTTGTAAGTTTTGATTGGGCAGCAAAAAGGTTGTTGAGACAAAAGGTCAATTTTGATATTTTAGAAGGTTTTCTTTCAGAGACTTTGTATGAAGATATTGTTGTGAAGGCTATCATTGAGTCCGAAAGCAATAAAGAAACAAATGATGACAAGTTCAACCAAGTAGATGTTTTTTGTGAAAATAGCAAGAATGAGTTGATTTTCATTGAGATACAATTTTATGACCAAATCGATTATTTTCATAGGCTTAATTACGCTGTTTCGAAGGTAGTATCAGAGCATATGTACGAAGGTTATGATTATGTTAAAGTTAAAAAAGTTTATTCGATTAATATTTTATATTTTGATTTAGGTCGTGGGGATGATTACATTTACCATGGTCGTATGGATTTTAGAGGAATATATAGACATGATGCGCTTGAGTTGAGTCCTGCACAGCAGAAGGAGTTTAATAAAACATATCCATCAGACATATTTCCGGAGATTATATTATTCAAAATAAATAAATTTGATGACATAATAAGAACATCATTAGATCAATGGGTTTACTTCCTAAAATATACTGAATTACCTAAAGCGTTTAATGCAAAAGGTCTAAAACAAGTTTCTAAAAAGTTAAATTTAAATAAAATGGACACAGTCACACAGAACAATTATATCGATTATCTCAAAAATGTAAGAATTAGCCAACATACCATTGATTCTGTGCGAAAAGAAGGAGAAGAGATTGGCATCCAAAAGGTGAAAGTTGAAATGATTTTAACTTTACATGAAGATGGAATACCCATAAAACAAATAGCAAAATATACAAAGCTCACCGAAGATGAAGTAAGAATAATACTTAATGAGCAAGGTAGAATAAAGGAGTAAATGTTCTGTTGATTATAATTGAGAAGTTATGCTTTCACTAAGGATGCATGCAATTTTATCAAATAGTCATGTGCTTCTAACATCTTCGGCCCATACCACGAAAAAAGCTCACCATCTGCCAATCTAATAGGAATATTTGGGAATTCTTCTTGTAATAATGCAATATGTTTTTCTTTGAATGGAAAAGGTTCAGATGATAAAAATATAACTTCTGGATTTGCTGCTTTGATGTCATCTATGGATAAAATAGGATATCGCTGTAGATAACCGCATACATTTATAAATCCATATTTTTCCATCATGTGATGTATGAACGTATCATTGCCGATACTCATCCATGGATCTTTCCATATCAAATAACAACTTCTGATCAATCTATTTTCTTGATAAGGTAAAATAGCGGTTAGTTTAGCTATAAGGCTTTCTGCATCAGCATTGGGCAAGATAGTTAGCAAATCTGACACAAATCTAAGATGATCAATGGAAGTTTTAATATCTGATGTATATACTGGGAAATGTTGTCTTAAAACATCTATATCTTCCTTCCGATTTTCTTCTTTGTTAGCAATAATAAGATCAGGTTGTAAAGCTAGGATTTTAGCAATATTTGGATTTTTAGTCCCACCGACAACTTTGCTCTTTTTTTTGATATCCGATGGATGGATACAAAATTTTGAAACACCAATTAATTGTTCCGTGAGTCCAATATAACAAAGGGTTTCTGTAATAGATGGCACCAACGAAACGATCCGAATTGGCGTATCAGATAAATTAAGAATATGGCCTATTTGATCTACGATGGATATCAGGATTTTTTCTCTTTATAGGTTCCAGTAAACATTTTTTCACCTGCTTTTATGGCTAAAGGTAAGTGATTGGCCTTGGGTGGAATAGGGCAGTTAAATCCGTCGCTAAAAGCACACCAAGGATTATAAGCTTTGTTAAAATCAATAGTTATTTTATCATCTACAATATCAGTTGCCATTAGATTGATATATCTCCCACCACCATACGTGGATTCGCCACTTGTCTCATCTTTAAATGGAAGAAATAGATTGTTTTTATACAATGGATTAATAGGTTGTTGAATGTTTTTGTATAATTCTAAAATTAAGATTTGGCCTTGGTATGGGCAAGTAGCTACCGAATGAAGTATGTACGTCCTTGTCACACCGCTATAAGTAGGCATTTCGAAAGGTTTGGCATCTGTGGCCTTGGTACACTTACAATTAAGTTTAAGATTTTCATCTGCGTCGTAAAAAGCCAAAAATGGCAAATCTTCTTTAGTTAGTGGCGACCTTGGATCTTGTAAGAAGCCATTTTTATATTGCTCCCGATAAGTAGTTAACTCATTATGATAATTACTTGTTTTTTTAGTTGTCGAACAAGAAATCAACAAAGCCCAACTTATAACTGAAAGAAAATGTATACGCATCATTATTTGTTATTGATAAAGACCAATCTGTCTCTGATGATATTAACACGATTTATATTCATGATGTTTTGGTCACTAAGGTCGAAAGCTACCACCCACGAACTATCTTTTTCAGGGTTATATGATTTGATTGTAGAACCATCACCTGTGATAAAACTTCCATTGGGCAACAGTTCGAAATCTTCTCTATTGGGTGGCATTTGACATATGGTATTTATAGTCTTGTCAACCATTTGATACGATTTTAGTACCCATACATCTGACTGTATTTTTTGCACAAAGTACAAATTTCCGTTGCCATCATACTTCATACATCTGCCTATGTCATTTGCAATTACTTCAGTTTTTCCAGTAGATAATTGAGCTATAACTAAAGTATGAGGTGTACCTGTCAAAAACAGCGCGACAGAATCTTCGTTTATCCAACAATGGTAACCCACATTACCTAATTTTTTTAAAACACGATATCCTTTGTTTGATTGGTCTTCAGGATACAACCATAGAGTTTGAGTGGAACCATCTGCTTCGATTCTCACCACAGAAAACTGATTTTTAATAGGTGAAGGTGTTGGGGAGAATTCACTGATTTGTTCCGTGGCAGTAACTTGGGTGAGTTTATAATCACTCAAATCTATCTTATAAATATCAGTGATTTTATGCGTATCTATCGCACTGGTCAAATAGATTTTGTCATAAGAGAATAGTTTGGCTTGGTTATTATACCCATCTTTATTGAAACCACTTAGATACGACAAGGCTGTCATTTGGGGTTTTGTACTAAGGTTTTTTATCGTCGCCAAATAGACATCCGTTTTCGGAAGCTGGCCTATCAAAGTAGATACTGAAAAGATATATACTGTCAAAAATAAAACAAGGTTTTTTGTTTTGTGTATCATGGCTTGTATTACTTGTAAGCAAATTTACGCAATTTACTTTAATTTTTTAGTGAAAAACATGTAAGCAATTACATTTTACGTATAAATACATGTTTTTTGACGCAAAAAGCCAAATGATGTCACAAAGCCTACTCCTTATCCGCAGATGTAAAAATCCTATCCCAATTGATACCATTACGAATACTACTTTCTTTTGTGGAGAACCAAATAAACAATGGTTTTCCTACGATGTGGTCGAATGGT
>DAOLFJ010000041.1:0-13809 GCA_035326365.1 Saprospiraceae bacterium
ACGGGTTTTCAATTCGGGTTGTATTATACTTTTGGCACTTTGACATTTAAATAAACCCAAAACATTAATCTCCTTTTTCCGAATAATTTCAATGTTAATAAAAAAATTTATATTTCATTAAATATTAATAAAACTCATTTGCCATGAAACAAATCATTATTACATTTCTTTTTATTTCTTTATCTTTTTCTTCTACACAGGCACAACATGGTGTGCAAATCGGAGTAGGTTTAGGTACTATGATGATGGCATACAATGACGACAGACCACAGTCTGTCTCACCACTATCTCAGGAACTAAAATTTGCTACTATCACGGGACATAATGCCTACTACTTTGATTTAAAGTTGGACTATGCTTTTAGTCCGAAATGGCAATTAAGGTCGGGTTTACAGTATCGTTTCCGAACTATCTCATTTCTCGATAATAATAGTTTGAACAGGAGAACGGATATGATTTCAATACCATTTATGCTTAGATATAGTGAATCTATCAGCGCCAAACATGGGCTAAGTTTGGGGTTAAGTGCAGGACTTACGCTAGATCGATACTTCGAAAATGAATATTTAATTCAATACACTGGCACAAAAGATGATATTGTAGAAAGCTCAAGAATATTTGACGATTTTTCTAATGGTGGGATTCTGTCATTGAATGGTTCATGGAGATTCGGGATAGATATAGAGAAGGACCTAGGAGATAAAGGTAGAATAGGCTTGCAGTTTATGTATTCTTATACACATTTGGGCAATGTGGTGGACAGCTATTCTGAAGCTAAACAAAAAGTGTATGATCCATTAGATAACAATGTACTCTTATCAGAAAAAACAGAAACCATACTGTATGATGGTCGTCAATCTGGCTATCAAATAGGGGTTAATTATTATTTTGGGGCATTAAATTGGAATAAGAAGTGATGGTAATGTGTGGTGGAGAGAAAGTGAGAAAGTATTACAGACTCGTCATCTCCCCATCTATCCTATCCTTTTGTTTTAGGTGGTGACGGAGATGCCAGGAAGTAAACACTATCGGGATGATTTAATAGTATGATTGCTTTGGTTTTATTTTTAATTTTTATGAAAAAATGCTTTTTTATGTCAGCATGACTATTTACTTTTACATTGTATTAAAGCTTTTAATTTTAAAAAAGGAAATAATAAATTATCGATAAAGGTAAAGAGCGATTAAAAAATTAAGAAAACATAGGACATGAAATTTTCTACTTTGATTTTATTTATGGCATGCTTATTCTTCTCTTGCTCAAAAACAGACTTTTCAGAGCAACGGAATATAACTAATTGGACAAAAGACATTTCACCTGACATCAAACAAAGATATGAATTGAGGCTTGCTTTTGGTAAAGCATTGGCTGCGGCAATGTGTGAATCAGAACTAAGACAATATATCAAAGAAAAGTCAATTATACCTGGTGAAAACATACATAGCGAATTGGTATTTGGAATAATAAAAGATGATGTACTTCCATCTGGTAGGACGGTAGGCCAAGTGATCAAACAATATGAAGATGCAGAGGTCAAAGAGTTATTTGGGGAAGGTCTTCAAGATGTTCTGGCCCAAGAAGACCCAATGATTGCTATAAAAATACCCTATATTTTTCACCAATTAGATTGGAATACCAACGAAATGATACCCTTTGTAGGTGTAGAAACGCCTCAAGAAATAGAAGATAAGAGATATGTTTTTTATTATTTTAATGGCTATCACGAACTTCTAAGTGAATTTAATACCGCAGAATACACTAGTATCAAATATTTTTATATTTCCTTAAAATACTCATCAGACCATCTCTATCTAAATGTTAATGATCTGACGAATGAAAAAAATATCAGTTTGTATGAATTTTTACCACAAATTTTAAATTGTGGTGGTAGTGTTTTGGGTGACATATTGTCCTCTGGTATTAGAGATAAAAACACACAAAATAAAATTTATATAAATAAAAATAAGGGTTTTGACATTTGGCAAAATAAGTGTGGCTATACGGGTGATTTTGGATTGGTGACACAGCCTTGCGGGCAATCATTTTTTTGTCCGAGAGATTGTGCACCTAACGACCCGCTCAACAAAAATGTAATTCTAACAGGTTTTGAATTAAGGAACAATGCTGTCCTTTTTCCTATTGGATATTTTTTTGTAGAGTCATATCATTTCTCCTTTACTTTTTTTTCAACTGATTATTTGACCATGAAAAGGGTCGTAGTGCCTTCTCTCAAATTTGCTAAGCTAAGTAAAAGTGCACCTGAAGTTACCCTTCATATTAAGGAGATTGATTCAGGTGGTCATTGTTTTAAAGTTCCTGAGGTATCTGTTAAAAATGTAGATAGAATTGAAAAAAGAGAATGGATTCCGATCAATGCTTTGATTTTTGATGATATGATGGATACTGATCGGTATTATTTTTGTATTTCGGTTTTACATTATAATGACTTGATTGATCTTAAGTCAGTGATAAATTCTACCTGTTCGTTCCCTGCATTTAATCAATCAATTCCATTAAATGCACGATATTATTTAGGAATAGCTACTGGTGATTATAGTTGGTGTTCAACTAGTGGTATTTATGATAATGCTTTAGGAATGGGTCTTACATATTAGATAAAAGCATAAAGCTATTAAATTATTAGCAAAAATATTAGGTGAGTTTATAATGTGTCCTAATTTTTATGTTTATGCCAAAAATGCAGTTTCATGAAACAATTAATTTTAACATTTACTATTTTCGTTCTATTACAATCAAATTTGTCTGCACAACTTGTGCCGACTACCAAGGGATTTGGCAAATGCGGCTATTGTAAGGAAGGAACAAAAGAATTTGTTGTCCGTGCTAAATATGATAGGTGTAGTAAAGTTGAGCATGGAACTATGATCGTGACTAAAAATAATTATGATGCTCTTATTGATACATTCGGCAACAAGCTAATTGATTTTAAGTATGTCAGCCTAAGATATAATGGACATAACATCTTGGCATTTGACATAGAAGAGAAAGGTTATATGCTTTATGATCTTAAAGGTATACCGTTGCTTAATAAATATATCGATGGAATTTCAAGATTAGATACAAATAGTCGAAATTTCATATTGGTAGATAATAAAAAATATGGAATGCTCACAGAAAAAGGCGAAACAATACATTCGATGGTTTATGACTCTATTTTTCAAACAAATAACTTTAAGTATTATTTTTTTAAGGAAAATGATAAATTAGGTATTATGAATGTAACTGGTTCTATCATTCATGCTCCTATTTTTGACAAAGTAAATAAAATTTCTAATGATAGCATCATGGTCAAAAAAGATGGTGAATGGTATATATGGTCTTCTATTGATTCAACATTTACTAAAGGTAAATTAAAAGATCCCGTTGCTGATATTTTGCCTTGTTATGATTGTTCTTCTTGTCCACAGTATGGCCTAAATCCAAGAAATGAAAAACATTGCTCCTTACCCAAAATGCTATATTTTATTTATACAAACTTAGAGTTTCCAAGTCTTGCCAAAAATGAAAAAAAAGATGGAGACGTTATTGTCGATTTTATAGTTAATACTGACGGAAGTACTTCGGAATTTGAAGTAAAAGAAAAATTGGGATACGGATTGGATGAAGCTGCAATTAATGTATGCAAAAAATTAAAATTTGATAGAGCGGCCACCTTTGACGGTGAATTTATTCCAATGAAATATACCATCCCCATAAAATTTAAACTTGAATAAAAATCATATTAGGCTTTATTAATAGCACATTAGTACAAAAAAACTAGGCAATAACCGTCATCTCCCCATCTATCCTATCCTTTTGTTTTAGGTGGTGACTGAGATGCATGTCTGCAAATTGAATCCATTCATGTGCATTAAAGTAGGCTAAACCTGGATGTGGTGTTTTGCCTTTATAAGGACTATGTGCCATCTTATCTAAAAGTAGGATAATAGAAGCTCTGAGTGTATTCAAATCATCTGATACTTCTTGTTTACTTGAAGGTTGTGGTGTGAGATCATTTGATGGTGGACCTATGATTTGTGCATCAGGAAAACTATTATTGGCAAACATGCTTTTGCCTTCGGGTGTCATATGTAGGTCTTTGTTTTCATCTGTGGTACAACAGATCATCGCTTGGGAAATAAAGTAGGTGGTTTCACTCCAAAGATGTTTGTACACCTGACCTATGGACCACATGTGAGGTGATGGTTTGGTGATTAAAGTTTTTTCATTATAATCATCTAGATAAGTTAGCCATAGGTCTATTGTAGATAAGATGTTGGTTTGCATGGATTATTATTTATTCTTATACCAAAAAAATATTCAGTCATCTATCAAATTCAATATACTTATACCTATTTGACAGATTAATTTTAACCTTCCGTAATAACCATAAAAAAATCCTGTCTTACATCCATTCAGTGAAACAAGACAGGACTCAAAATTATAAAACAAAGATATTTCCTTTCTCAGAAATATTATCGCCTACCTGATATTAAATTTATGATAAAGAGCAAAACAATCGCTCCTACAGCTGCGGTAAGAATATACCCTAAATATCCTGTTCCTAAACTTACTCCCAACTTACCAAGGCCCCAATAGCCAATGAACCCGCCAAGGATTCCTACTACGATATTTCCTAAAAGACCAAGGCCACTTCCTTTGTAAATTTGACTGCCTAGCCAACCTGCTACTGCTCCTAAAATGAGCGTTACAATGATACCTTCCATACTTTTTGATTTTGATTTATTTGATTGAAAAGAATATTAAAAGCTACTCAAATTGTACCACATCAATCATCCATTATGCATCAAACTCTAAAAACGTGGCTTTGTACTTACGTAACAAATAAAAACAAATATACACTTATTTTGTAATAAAATACAATTACCATGTATTATTTTTAATTCAGTACGAATAATAATTCAATATATGGTATTTTGCATCATAAATAAACTGAGCAAATTTAATAAAACGTAGCAAAATCTTGCCTTAAATATCACCTATTGCTAAAATAAACAATGAATAAAGATTATAAAAGGAAAGTCTAGGATTTTATAGCAGTTTCTTGGTCAAGGACTTTGATCACATTATGGTAATATTCGATAGCTTTCTCAGGTGTTTTAGCAATACAAACCATACCAAGTTTGCCAAATTGTGATAGGGCGCTTATGAGATGAAACATCACGCCTTCTCCGTGATAATGATCAAAATGAAGACTGTGGTACATCGCAATATCTATCAGATCACCTGGGGTAAGTCCTTTATAATTATCATTTTGCAAGTTATCTGTAGCGAAGTAATACCTACGGCTACCGTCGCTGAGCAAATAAGCACCTTCCGCAGCATCATAATGTCCATCTGTCAGAAACTGCAACATCAGAAATGGGTGTGTGGTACCACCTTTACGAAGGTTGATTTCTATGGCAAAATGCACCCATTTATCCATAATTTTATAACTCATAAAATCAATGCCAAACCTACCTATGACCCCTTTCTCTCTCATCTGTCGTGCTACTGTAAGGGTCATCTCAGCTATATCTGCTGCATAAGACGTATCTGCTGGGAAGTTAGCTCCCTGAAATACATGACCACTCTCACCACCTAGCAATTGGTCATGGGTAGAGATGATACATATATCACCGACTGGATTAATGCGACACTGTACCGAAGGTGAGACAATATTATCTGCAACAATGAACTCTTCTACGATGCCACCCATGGATTCAAATTTGGAAAGAAATTTTCCATACTTTAGTTTTTTAGCTACGATCTTGGTATTTGTTTTTAATTGTTGCTTTAGATCATCAATGTCAGTCTGCCCATAATCTGTCAATGGATCATACGTAAATACTGCATTGCCATCACCAGAAAAACCATCGTTGATTTTGATAACTGCTTTCTGAAGTGAAGGGTTTGACATTTTAATACTTAATAATGCAAGTGCAATGTCATCTTCTGTGTGCAGGTCTTCAAAGCCTGCAGGCGTTACTAGACCACACTCTTTGAATAGTTTTTTGGCACCGCTTTTAGTACCTAGATAATTTAAATCTGGATGACAACCATAAATGGGGATTTGTAATTTCGTGGCTAGCAGTTTCTCACTTTCAGTCACATTAAAACACACTAGATGCGTAGGCACTTCACTGGGGATACTATCTATGATGCGCTGTATTAATCTAGGTCTATTCAGAATCTTTGTAGTAAGTGCTACATTGGATGCATCATAACAACTTAATAGGGTAAGCCTTTTACGAGCATGGTGGCTGGTAATGCCTGGCAACATATGAAGATAATAGTCTATAATCAAAGGGGAGATAGGTATACTGGTCACAAAGGTGAGATGCGTCTCCGGCATTTTGAGTAGTAGAAGCATACACAACATTCTCTCTTCATAATAAAAATGTCCTTTGATCTTAGATAAAATTTCATGATCTAGGGTAAGACTCGGCACCACGACTACCGCTTTGGGCGTTAAATCATTATTGAACATACGTTCGTAATCTTCAGAAAAAAACTGTTGAAGTTGCTCAAAGTAATATTCTTGTGGTGGTGGAGAATGCATATAAAAAGCGATTTTACAACTTGTGGTTAAAAGATAATATTAGACGAAGTTATATCGATTTTTGTGGGACTAAGGTGATATAAGTCATATGTAGGGTTGATGCCTATTTTGGGAAAAGCAAACGAAGATTTGAAAGTAGACATTATTACACATTTAGCACTTTCCAAAACAAAACATTGTATTTTTTTGTATTATAAGTCTAGGATGACACAAATTCATTCTATTTGATATTTACAAATAATACAAAATGGAAGTGATTTCTATCAAAGCATTTTATAAAGATATTTTTGGCGAATGCTGTCCAATTCTAGATGGTTTCTTAGAAGACCAAAACAATCATGACATAGGACATTTTAATGTGTTTAATATTGCTGATTTAGCGCAAACGTGTAATGCCAAAATGCCTTACAACCGCAGGACCTATTACAAAATAAGTTTAATAAATGGTAAGAACAAAGTAGAATATGCCGATAAAACCGTTGATATAGACGAATATGGGGTACTATTTGCAACACCAAAAATCCCTTATAACTACACATCGTTGGATAATAAACAACAGGGGCATTTCTGTATTTTTACTAAAAATTTTTTGGACAAATCAAAAAGTGGATTGATAATAGATGACTTACCTATATTCAAACCCAATGGAAACTTTGTTTACCATATAGACAAAGAACAGTACAATGAATTTGAGCAGATATTCTTCAAAATAAATAAAGAAATCAGCTCAGATTACACTTATAAATATGACTTGATACGCAATTATTTGATAGAACTCATACATTATGGCCAAAAACTTAGCCCAATTTCAACTTCGGAAAATAGTATAAATGCTTCGTCTAGAATTTCCACATTATTTATAGAATTACTAGAAAGACAATTCCCAATCGAATCACCTGCTCAGGGTATCCAACTTAAATCCGCAGCAGATTTTGCTACAACGCTTGGTGTACATGTTAATCATCTCAATAAAGTACTAAAAGAAACAACCACAAAAACTACAACTGAAATCATATCTAGTAGAATAGCACAGGAAGCTAAAATCCTTTTGAAACAAACAACTTGGAATATTTCAGAGATCGCATATAGCCTAGGATTTGATGAAGTAGCCCACTTTTCTAATTTCTTTAAGAAGAACACACAACTCTCTCCCATGTCCTACAGAAAATAGTAATTTGATTTTTACAAATAATGCATTGAATTTTGCAACACCAATTCAAACAAAAGATCTGACCTTTGTCATATAATTTAAAACAATAAAAATGACAAGTATTTCAAAAAAAATCGCTCTAGTAACAGGGGGAAGTAGAGGATTAGGCAAGGACATGGCTTTGCAATTAGCAAAAAAAGGATTCGATGTGGTAATAACTTATCACAGCAAAGAAAAAGAAGCAGCAGATGTGGTGACCGATATTAAAGTAATTGGCCAAAATGCAGTAGCTATTCAACTAGATGTAACAAAAAGTAAAAGTTTTGGTGCATTCACTGAAACATTAAAATCTACTTTACGATCATCTTTCCAACGAGAAACTTTTGATGCATTGATCAACAATGCAGGTTATGGTCTTCATGCCAATATGAGCGACACGACAGAAGACCAATTTGATGAGATGGTTAATGTGCACTTGAAAGCACCCTTTTTTCTCACTCAAAAATTATATACATTGATTAATAAAGGTGGCAGTATAGTCAATGTATCATCTGGTTTGACAAGATTTAGTTTTACTGGGTACGATGCATATGCAACTATGAAAGGTGGTGTAGAAACCTTAACAAAATATCAAGCAAAATTTCTTGGACCACTGGGTATTAGGGTGAATACACTTGCTCCAGGAGCAATCGAGACTGATTTCGGTGGTGGTGCAGTGCGAGATAATCAAGAATTAAATGCGATGTTGGCAGGGATGACTTCCTTGGGTAGAGTGGGTTTACCAGATGACATAGGTGGTGTAGTAGCATTTTTATGTTCTGATGATTCAAAATGGGTCAATGCACAAAGAATAGAAGTTTCTGGAGGTATATTCATATAGACCCTTTACAATTTTGAGTCCACTCCGTAAATACAAATTGACTGATAGTCAGCCATTTTCCGCACTGAATATAAAGGAAAACATCTGATTATCAATTCAGTAGAAATCAAGATGCTTCATTTTAACTAAGGACTTTTCAGAGTACATTCCATTTTTAATGCTCAAAACATACAACTCAACAAAACGTATTGAGTTGTATGTTTTATTTTGAACTATTACACATGCATGCACTCGTCACAAAGTCAACCGTATTTATACGTACTTATTTATACTGTAAAACTACGCTTGTGGACATTTATTCTTCCACCTATTTTTGTGGTGTTTAGTTCAATTTAAAACCCAAATGACATGACCACTGACAAAGTAATAAATGTAGGTATCCTACTCTACCCTTCCTGCACCCTTATGGATTTTGCTGGAGCCTTTCAAGTATTTTCAGCACCTGTCAATAATTTCACACCACATCTGATCGCTCAAAGTCCAGAAATAACCACTTCGGAAGGTATGACTGTAAAGGCAGATTTTTTACTAACAGACAATGATATGCCAGTGCTAGATATGTTATTCATACCAGGTGGGTCTTCGAATGGTGTTGTGCCTAAAATGTTTGATAGCGCTTTTTTGGCCTTTATAAATGACAATATTGCAACTTGGAAAGGTTCTGTTTGTACGGGCGCATTTATACTTGCTGCTTCAGGCATATTGCGCAATTGCACAGCCACCACATACTGGTCAGTAATCCCTGAATTGCGACTGCTTGCAGCCAAATATAATCTAGAAATTCCTGATGGCTACCCTAGATATTTGATAGACAAAGATGCTAAGGTATTTACAGGTGGTGGCATTTCGTCTTCTATCGATTTGGCATTGGATATCGTTCTAAAATTCCAAGGATTAGATATAGCCCAAAAGACTCAATTATTTATACAATATCAACCAAGCCCACCAATAAACGCTGGAGATCCAGCTCATGCACCAGAAAAGATTACCGCAGACTTATTGGCCTTCGAACAAAAAGGAAATGAAGCTTATGCTTTAGCCGTGGAAAAACTATTGCATATGTAGATTTCAGGTTGATTTATTAGATCTTTTTCTTGTGTGAACTTATCTTGATATCATTAAGATTAAAAGCTACATTGTAGAACATCAAAGGTTTTTTACTTAAATAAAATGTTTGGAAATAAGTATCAAGATTCATATGTTTATTTGTAATGCCTATTGAATAAACAAAGTTTTTGAAAAAAGAATATGAAAATCCAGCTTCATAAAGTGGATAATAGATAGGTTTTTGAACCCTTAAATTATATACTAGATTGAAATCGAAATTAGAATAAAAAGAAATTTTGGAAGTGAGATTCTTTTTTGCTTTCAGACATATTTCCACATTTAATACGTCAGCTCCTTGTTGATTGGTCATTAAAGCCCATTGATTCATTGGCCTATAAAAGTTTTTTAATGGATATAACTGTGAACCAACATACGATCCACTTTCTTTAAACCTTGGGCCGAAGGTGGCATATCCGTAATTAAATTCACTGTCATAGTATCTAATTGCTGTCTGAAAATCAAAGTTAGCATTTATTTTTTTAGAAATCTTTACTGCTAAAGCTTTAGATGCTGAATAAGTTTTATTTATTCTAAAGTCAATTTGTGCTTCAAGCGTAGTAAGAGTATCAAAATCATACCTTACATAATTGGCAATATTATAATCATATTTTTCTGGATGGCCTGATGCACCTCTTACTATTAATTCATTTACACTAAGTGATGAGACATTTTTAATCTTAGCCCCATTATACTGCATATAAAATTTATACAACTCAGTTAATCCAAATCCAATATTACGTGATAAATCACCTATCACGGCCAAGCCAAAATCAAAACGCTTATATCCTATGCGAACGTCAGATGCTTGAAAATCAATATTATAGAACCTAATGATATCAGACATATCCTCAGCCCAAAAGTCACCACCTTTTCCATAAAATCTGATAGTTTGTTTTCCTATACTTAGAGTATCTTGTACAGTAAGAGTAATTTTCGGAAAAAACACCCAATTTTTTACTGTATTACTTCCACCTGAAAAACTTCTTTCTTCCATAAATATTCCAGTCTCTAGATGATATTTCTTATTTATTTTAGTATGAAAAGTCATACCGTTATAAATGGCAAAATGGTACATAGGGTTATCAGTAATATTCTGGCTTTTAATATTTATATCCTGAATGTTTCGATTTGTAAACTCATATAAATTATGCTGACCTTTTAGTTCATTAGTCAATGAAGTTTCAATTAATAATGAATCCTGAGCAAGATTTCTATGTACGCATAAGAAAGTCAAAAAAATAAGATTATCTGAAATCCCTTCACAAAAAATATATTAGTCATGAAAACAAATGTACTCATAAAATCAATACTTAAAACTTCAGAAAGCAAAAATATCGAAATAAACTAAATTATTTCCAACTCACTTCATTAATAGACCTACAGTAGACACACCTTTGAGAGATAATTTTTGAAGTAATTTCATGAAGATGATGGCAGTGATATAGGCATCGCCATCGGCCGTGTGACGAGCTTTCGGTATTACTTTAAATCTGGTACAAAGTTTATCCAAGGTATATTCTTTCCTATCCAAACTATGTGGGTCCGTAGGATGATCTAATCGACGTGCAAGGTAGGATGTATCGAGCGTATTGTTTTTCAGTACATCACCACCGTTGTTTTTGGATAGTTTATGGAGCATGGCGATATCAAAATCAATATGATGCCCAACGATAATGTCAGAACCCACAAAATCAAAAAAAGCGAACAATGCATCTTGTGGAGATAGGCCTTTTAATTCTGTCTGAACTAAACCATGGATTGCTACAGCATTTTGAGTTTGGGTTTGCTCATTTTTTACAATAATGGATAGCGAATCAGCAATATCAATGGTATTGTTAATTACTCTCACTGCACCAATTGATAAAATATTGTCATGTTCAAGATCTAGTCCTGTCGTCTCCGTATCTAGGATAACAAATGATTGTTGGTAAACGTGTTTTTTGGTATCCAATTTTTGGAATTGCTGAAGATAGCTCTTATAAAAATCTGCATAGACCTTCTTTTCCGAAGTGTCAAAATGCAAGATATTTTTTAGCTTTTGCCACATCATAATATGCCACCTAATTGAAACCTAACTTTAATCATTTTTTGCAACTCATCTATAGGTTGGAATGCATTACGAAGTAGCAATCTATCCATTTTATCCATTTCGTCGGGCTGGATATATCTACCTGAGTCTCCTTTTTTGAATCCGTTTTTTGTGCGTATTCTTATCAAAATCTCATAAGCATCCGCTGCCATTCTGTATAATTCTGCATTTTGTGGCTCGATCTCCGCAAGTGCCAAAAATCTTTTACTTGTGTTATTTTCACCAGCAATTCTATATGAAAGAGTGAGTAATCTGGCAGCATCAGTCAGCGGCATCATGGCTCTGAGTTTGATGTCGAAACTATCTTTGTGTTCACCGTTTTTTTCTACTATAAAATTTCTGAAAAATGATAACGGCGCTGGATTTTCCAAAGCATTTTTTGCCAATAAATGTAAAAAAACCTCTTGTTTGTCTAAGGTAGTAAATATGTAATTTGTCAACGTATTGGCCAAGGAGACATCACCATACACAGGTCGATAATCAAAAAAGATTGTACACATCATGATCTCTTTTTCACCAGCCTGAAATATCCATCGATGGAAAGTCTGCTGCCATTCTTCTACACTTTGACACCATGCGGGATTAGAAGCCATCATATCCGCAGGACAAAACTCATATCCTACCTCATGAAGAATTGCTGTGACTTCTTTCGCCAATCTAATACACTTTTCTTTAATATCAGGTATTGCATCATCTTGTATGTAAATGAGTGCATTGTCTTGATCTGTTCTGAGTAATTGTTCTTCGCGACCTTCACTTCCTAATGCTAGCCAACAGTATTTAATATCTTTATAAATTTCCTTGCCCAGTTTAGACTCAGATATTTTGATGGCTTGCTGTATGATTTCATCATTAATACTAGATACAACTTGGGTGATAAATGGGATGGAAACTTCCTGATCGATGTATTTTTTTATCAGTCGCTCTACCTTATCTCTGACTCGTTTTAACTGCTCACCAGTCTGCGATTTTCTAATTTCGCGTATAAGAATGGATGGATTGTCAGCTTGCTGAACGACAAGATCATGTTCGGATACTACGCCAATTAATTTGCTATGAATGGTGCCATCTTGGGTGACGGCGAGATGGTTTATGCGGTTTTTAATCATCAATATTTGAAGTTCGGCAATGCTTAGCCCAGGCTTGACACAAATGACAGGGGCTGACATGATCAAAGAAATATTTTCTTTCTTGCGAATATCTCCTGCTACCACTTTTATCCTCAGATCTTTATCAGTCACGATACCTATAGGTCGGATATCTTCGTCACAAACTACTATAGAACCTATCTGATGCGTAGCCATGATCATTGCAGCTTCTTGTATGGTATGGTGAACATGGCAATATATAGGTGATTTCTGAGTATCAATGGCAAAAAGCTCTGTAAATACATTTTCACCAATATAATTATTTGTGGAATTTGTTGTGGTTGATTTTTTGAAAAACATATTTCCAGCTCCGACTGCAAAATTGGAAGCAAGAAAAGCTAGGATTTTGGGATGATGGGTAAGATAGGGCAAAAAGTCTTCTGTTCTGATGCAGTAAAGAATGGTATCTTCAGATGATTGGGCTGTAAGTAAATAAGGGGACTCTGCGAGGAGTGGCCTTATGCCGAATACATCACCTTCATCACAATGATCTACCATCTGGCCATCTTCTTGGTGAAGGTGGATAGCGCCTTCATTGACAATATAAAAAAAGGAAGGTGGCAACTCACCTATTTTAAAAAGTATGGTTTTGTCTGGTAAAAACTTAACCACCACATGGGATGAAATCTTTAGAATGGCCTCTTTGGGTAATAAATTAAAAGGTGGATATTCTTTTAGAAAATCATATACTCTATGTACTATTTCGTTTTTCATTGGACAAAAATGCGAAATATAATTGGAATGGTGAAATGATCTTGGTCAGTTAAAGCTAAGGTTGAAATTAAGGTTAAGGTTGAGTTTAAAGCTAAGGTTGAGATTAAGGTTAAGGTTGAGTTTAAGGTTAAGGTTGAGTTTAAGGTTAAGGTTGAGTT
>DAOLFJ010000041.1:13909-23337 GCA_035326365.1 Saprospiraceae bacterium
GTTTAAGGTTAAGGTTGAGTTTAAGGTTAAGGTTGAGTTTAAGGTTAAGGTTGAGATTGAGGTTGAGTTTAAGGTTAAGGTTGAGTTTAAGATTTGAAATTTTATAATTCGTAAAACAAAAATAGTAATATACTTATTTAAATATATACATTTGTATATTATTTTGAGCAAGTAAGAAGAATGAACACACGTTTTGATATAGATTTTCTTGAAGATTCGACAGAAAAGTTGAAGGCTATCGCGCACCCAATACGATTCTTAATGGTAGATTTATTACATCAAGAAAAAGAACTATCCGTCACTGATATACATGAAAAACTAGACATCGAACAAGCCGTAGCAAGTCATCATTTGCGAATCCTAAAAAATCAAGATATCGTAAAAGTCAGTCGAGATGGCAAAAACTCCTTTTATTCTTTAGCCAATCCTGCTTATTACGATATTGTAAAATGTCTGCTCCCTGCATAAAGGCAGTTATAAAATTGGATTTTTTTCTTAAGCTAATTGACCATAAATTCGGTAATTATAGTGAATTTGAATTCATGTGATTTGTGAAAATTTGCGTTTAAACTTTTTTTACGCTAATTAACGCCAATTTCGCTAATTAAGAATTTAGGCCTGACATACTTTTAATAATTCCCTTCCTAGGAAACCTACATTTCATGCAAAATTTAATTTTGCGTTCCAAAAATAAATAGAATAATATTCCAAATACACATCAATATTGCAGAAAATGATAATTTTTTATAAAAAAACAACAAATTAAGATACAACATATATAGATATCTATATACATTCGCATTTAAATATCGATATATCTAGATTTGTTTATTTTAATTATCATTCAAAGCCAACAAAAATGAATACTTTCAAACTAAAATACTTAATCTTTCTTCTCATTGGCTATAGCCAAATATCTTTACAAGCACAGGAAGCACCTGCGGAAGATCATTCATACAAACCACTCACTTTAAAACTAAACGAAACAGGGTCTAAGTATGTAAGATTTATTATTTGGCATCAGCAATGGGCCCAAACCAGCAATTTGGCAGTAGAAGATTCAAAATTACAAGTTACTTCTTTTGCTAGAAGATCTAGAATACTTGCTTATGCACAAGTCTCTTCTAGATTTTTGATATTGACACACATAGGGCTAAACAACCTTACACCAGGTAATCTTGACGCTCTAGGAAATGGAGGAAATGGTCCTCAGTTTTTCTTGCACGATGCATGGACTGAATTTAAAGTTATACCTAAAAAATTCTATCTTGGCACAGGATTACACTATTGGAAAGGACTTACCAGATTGGCTAATCAAAGTACACTCAATTTTATGACTATGGATAATCCTAGACCGTTTACTCATTGGCATTCACTGGGTGTAACGGACCAGTTTGCTCGTCATTTTGGTGTGTACGCTAAAGGTGAAATTGGAAAATTCGACTATCGTGTAGCAATCAATAATCCATTAAATCCAGCAAACGCACTTGGTGCAGGTAGAGATTTCGGTACTGAGACTAGTGGTCTGACATATAATGGATCTGCAAAACTTGACAAAGATGGGAAACCAACAGGCAATACGATAATCGAAGGGTATTTTAGATATAATCTTTGGGATACTGAGTCCACAGTATTGCCATATCAAGTAGGATCGTATCTAGGAAGTAAAAAAGTATTTGGCATAGGAGCCGGATTCTTTGCTCACCCGAATGCCATGTACAGAGAAGCGGATCAGACACATGAAAACGTATCCCACATTGCAGTGGATGCTTTTTTAGATATGCCTTTGTCCGAAGGAGACTGTCTCAATGCTTATGCTTCTTTCACACAATTTGACTATGGTGAGAAATATGTAAGTAGATGGGGCGGAACAGGTGGCGTATTTTATGGACATATAGGGTATAAACCTAAGGGTTCGAAGTTTATGCCATATATAGCTATCCAATCTGCAAATTATGATGGATTTCAAGAACCGATTAATGGCCTTGATGTAGGTTTAAACTATTTCATTAATGGGCACAATGCAAAAATAACTCTCGAATATCATCAAGTGACCGGAGACTATAGGGATGTTCCTGCATCAGTCCAAGCCGATGGAAAAATGCAACAAATCAGACTCCAAACACATGTATTCTTATAATTTTCAATCATAACAATCACTTTTTTAAAACCTAAATTATTATGTCAAATAAAAATCTCAAGGACTATTGGAAGCGCAATTTGCTTTACCTAGTCGTTTTGCTCAGTATTTGGTTTCTGTGCTCTTATGGTGCGGGTATCATTTGGAAAGAATCATTGGATAGCGTCAGATTCGGTGGTTTTAAACTCGGATTCTGGTTTGCTCAGCAAGGTTCTATATATGTTTTCTGTATCCTAATTTTTGTCTATGTATGGCTGATGAACAAGCTAGACAAAGAGTACGACGTACACGAAGATTAACCAACAACAAAATTTATTAACAAAATATAAATCAAAAATCATGGACGTTAAAATGTGGACCTACCTGATCGTAGGATTGACTTTCGCACTTTATATAGGTATAGCAATTTGGTCACGTGCTGGCTCTACCAAAGAATTTTATGTAGCCGGTGGCGGAGTCTCTCCACTTGCAAATGGTATGGCAACAGCTGCTGACTGGATGTCTGCTGCATCATTTATCTCGATGGCAGGAATTATATCCTTCGCAGGTTACGATGGAGCTGTTTATCTGATGGGATGGACTGGTGGATATGTACTTCTGGCGTTATTATTGGCGCCATATCTTAGGAAATTTGGAAAATTCACAGTACCTGACTTTATAGGCGATAGATACTACTCTAATACTGCCAGAACTGTAGCCGTTATATGTGCACTAATTGTGTCATTTACATATGTTGCTGGCCAAATGCGTGGTGTAGGATTGGTGTTTTCAAGATTTCTTGAAATTAGTATAGAATGGGGCGTAGTTGTAGGTATGGTCATCGTATTTTTCTATGCAGTATTGGGTGGTATGAAAGGAATTACATATACTCAGGTGGCCCAATATTGTGTGTTAATTTTCGCCTATATGGTTCCTGCTATTTTCATATCTTTAGCTTTGACAGGTAATGCATTACCACAAATCGGTTTTGGTAGCACACTCAATGACGGATCGGGAGTATATTTACTAGATAAACTCGATGGGCTCAATCAAGAATTGGGTTTTGCAGCCTATACAGATGGTACTAAAAGCATGATAGATGTATTTGCTATTACGTTTGCATTGATGGTAGGTACAGCAGGGCTTCCTCACGTGATCGTAAGATTCTTTACCGTACCAAAGGTAAAAGATGCAAGACAATCAGCAGGATATGCGCTATTATTCATTGCTATACTTTATACTACAGCTCCTGCGGTAGCTGCTTTTGCACGTACGAATATGATCAATACCGTGAGCAATAAAGAATATGCGACAATGCCTGAATGGTTCAAAAAATGGGAATTGACCAAGTTGATAAAATTTGAAGATAAAAATGCAGATGGTAAAATCCAATACGTCAAAGACAAGGATACAAATGAACTCACAGTGGACAATGACATTATGGTACTCGCAAATCCCGAGATAGCAGGCCTTCCTAACTGGGTGATCGCTTTAGTTGCAGCAGGTGGATTGGCAGCTGCACTCTCTACTGCAGCAGGGTTATTGTTGGTTATTTCGACTTCTATCTCTCACGATTTGATCAAAAAACAATTGAATCCTAATATCTCTGAGAAAAATGAATTGTTATGGGCTCGTATCGCAGCTGGAGTTGCAATAGTGATAGCAGGATATTTCGGTATCAATCCTCCAGGATTTGTAGCAGCAGTGGTAGCCTTGGCATTTGGACTGGCCGCCGCATCCTTTTTCCCTGCCATTATACTCGGTATTTTCTCCAAACGAATGAATATGCAAGGAGCAGTTGCAGGTATGGTCGTCGGTATCACACTGATGATATTTTACATGTTGAAATTCAAATTTGGAATATTTGATGGTGGTAAGGATGCAGTAGCAGGTCTAGCAAAAAGCTGGTGGTTTGGCATCTCACCTGAAGGTTTCGGTACAGTGGCAATGTTGGCCAATTTTGCAGTAGCATGGGCAGTGAGTTTTATGACTCCACCACCTCCTGCACATGTACAACAAATCGTAGAAGACATCAGAATCCCGCGTGGAGCTGGAGAAGCCCACGCACATTAAACCTAAATATCTAAAATGAGTTCCGTTATGAAGATCAAAAGTACAATAAAATAAGCATTTTTTGCGACAAATCATAGCATCGCTATGGTACGAAGTAAAAAATGAACACAGTGCCTTATTTTGCAGTAATTTTGGTATGGAATAGGAAATTCATTTTAGATTTTTAGGTTCAAAGACATAACCCATGGACATACGATCGGAATCAATCTCCTGTTCTTTTTAATTGTTTTGATTGTTTCTTAAAAGATTCCGATCGTTTTTAACAAAACTCAATGATAGTCGTCAGTACATTTACTGGCGACTATTTTTATTCATTTAAATTTTATATTTTTGCCTTGTATTATCATTAAAACAAGAATTTGTTTTTTAAATCTTATCTATAAATCAAAGAGTTCACTTTCGCAATTCAACAAATTAACCAATTCCACAAATCAACAAATCAAATCCATGAACCCAACCATTTCAAATATTTTTGTAGTCGTTTATGCAGCTTTGACACTCCTTGTACGGATCATGTTAGAACCACAGTTGCAAGGGCAATATCTCATTTCCATAGGAATGGGTGCCTTTTCTTTATTATTTTTATGGGCTCTGATTAAAAGTGGTTTTCTACGACCTACTATTTTGGGATTGGATAAGTTTGGGCCTAAGAAGTAACTGCGTTTATTAAACTCTAATTAACAAAATTACATGAGTAAACTAAAAAATACTAAGGGATTTACAGATATGTTTAAAGGAATTCTGAATTTGTCAGAAACTCAAATAAATGAAATTGATCAAATAGAATTTGACAAATTTAAAACTTATTTTTGGAATAGTGAAAGTGATAAATCTTTTAAATTTGGTTTTCTCAGGAGTGTTTGTAAATTGCTGGATGATAAACAAATTTCAGCGCTTAAATCTTATAAAACCAATATAATTTCTCAGAAAAAAATCAAAGAAGACAATGCGCTTTATAAACTAATTGAATCAGAAAGTAAAAGGTTAAGTACTTTAAATCTTACGGAAAATCAACTTCTGAAATACGCAGAAACCAAGATAAATCTTCCCAAATTAGCACGAGAAAAAAGCATACAAAATGCTAAAAAAGGAATATTTTTACTACCAAATACAAACAATCTAAAAGAATTAGAAAATGAACATATAACTCCAATTTTTACAGAAGAACAAAGTTTGAAATATTTGAAAATCGTTCAAGAAGAAGACCATCAAAAGCTTGAGTTTTATTATAAAATGACAAAACAGCAATTCGAATATGATTATGATGTAAAAGTGTCAGACCATCTTGTGCCATTGATATATGAAATTCAAAATAATGAAAAACTTTATGATGATAATGGGGATTTTTTATCTGAATTTGAAAAAGAAAAAATAAAATTAGAAAAATTTAGGAAAATTTTAAATACGGACCAATTTCACAATTATTTGAAAAAATATGATCACCGAATAATACTTTTAAAGCAAAATCTTATTGAAACAAATAACAAGCATGTAATACTTTTGGAAAGAATAAGGGAAACTTATCATTATTATTTGAATTATGTTTTACCAGAAAAAATTAATATGAGAAAACAACTAGAAAACGAATTGACAGCTAAAGAAAAAGAAATAATTGATAAACTTTTAAAATTATACTTACAAAAAATTGAAATTAACAAAGCAAAAGCTTTAATCCAACATAAAAGGTATAATCTTGATCTTGTACCAAATGAATGGGAAGATTATTTGATACAGCATAATTTTAGTATTGTCCGCCCTAATGCATATTTATTGGAAGGTAATGAGTTAGCCACGGAACTATTGTCTGAAGAACTTATAAAAAAAGTTAATACCTTTCAATCAAAACTTGAAACTATAAACAAACAATTTAATAAATTTCAAATTGATCTCTATGAAAATTCAGGTGGAGAATATGGTGGTTGGCTTATGAAAATTCCAACCTCGTCAGTACCTAGTAATTTGGAATATCTATCTTTCCTTCTTCTTTCGCCAGATTTAAAATTAAATTTGAATTACATAAAGAATGTTTGAAACAATAGAATCCAAAACTTATTAGAAATGGGAAATCAAAAGATATTTAGTTTAATATTTTATAACCAATAGCTACATATTCTATGATTTTGGAATTACACAAATTTGATGCAAAGAGTTAGAATTCAAATATTTTAAATGTGTACATTTGTCCAAGATTTAGATTTGGTTCATATTTAAATTGAGTATAACACATTTATGTAGAATGAAATTTTAATATTTTCACCATGCTCCAAAAAAGACGGGAATTAAGAATCGTAACATTTGTCTCTGGAATATTGCTAGTCAATTTTCCTTTGTTATCTGTTTTTAATAAACCTGTTTTGGTTTTTGGTATCCCTTTACTTTTTTGCTACATTTTCTTTTTGTGGGCCTTCATCATATTCATGACATATAGACTGTCAAAAAAACAACTCTGATATGGATGCAGGCATTGTCATATTTATCTCATTATTATACCTGATATTATTATTTGGTATTGCGATTTATGGCAACAAGATGTCTAAAGCAGGTCAAAGTATTGTCAACAATCCACTGGTATATTCTCTTTCCCTAGCGGTGTATTGCACAGTATGGACTTATTATGGCAGTGTAGGTAGGGCAGCTGAGACAGGTTTGGGATTTGTGGCAGTTTATTTAGGCCCTACCATCATGGCACCGATATGGTACATGGTCATGCGCAAGATGATATTGATTTCCAAACAATTGAGAGTCACTTCTATAGCTGATTTTCTTTCGTCCCGATATGGCAAAAGTACTTTTATCGGTGTGATCACCACGATCATACTGGTATTTGGTATCATTCCATATATTAGTATACAACTCAAGGCTATTGGTTATAGTTTTGACCTTATAACTAGCCAAAACAGCAGTAATGATTTTTGGGATTCTTCCACATTTTATAAGGACAAGGTTAATTATTTTACCATACTGTTGGCTGTTTTTACTATTCTCTTTGGTACACGTAGTTTGGACCCTAATGAACGACATGAAGGATTGATTGCAGCTATTGCATTCGAGTCCATTGTCAAATTAATAGCTTTTCTGACCGCAGGTATTTTTGCTGTATACTTTTTGTATGATGGTTTAGCCGATGTATTTACTCAAGGAGCCAATAATCCTATCACAACTCTTTTAGTCACTCTAAAAACAAATCCTGCATCAGCAACTAATTGGTTTTGGGTCTTGGTACTGTCAGCAGTTTCTGTCATGTTTTTACCTAGACAATTTCATGTTTCAGTGGTAGAAAACAATAACGTTTCTTTTGTGCGACAGGCATCATGGTTATTTCCATTATATTTATTTCTGATTAGTTTTTTTGTGCTCCCTATTGCTATAGCTGGAAAATTATCATTACCCGCTGGATCAGAGCCTGACATGTTTGTCTTAAGTCTGCCATTATTTCATGGTCATGAATGGCTTGCGTTATTGGTGTACATTGGTGGATTTTCTGCGGCAGCAAGTATGGTCGTAGTATCAGTCATTTCATTAAGTATCATGGTGTCCAATAATTTATTGATGCCTTTTTTGCTCAAGACAAGAACCGCTACTATTGAAGGATATGCGCTGCTATCAGATAGATTACTATATATCAGAAGAATGGTGATCATCATAATCCTGTTTTTGGCATATGGATTTTATAAGTCTGTGAGTAGTAATTTCCCATTGGTATCTATTGGTCTCATATCATTTACGGCAATTCTCCAACTTGCACCCGCAGTTTTGGGCGGAATGTACTGGTCAAGGGCCAATAAAAAAGGGGCAATTTCGGGTCTTTTAGCTGGATTTTTTATTTGGTTTATTACTTTACCTATTCCTACTTTGGCTGAAAGTGGCATCATTTCAAAATCATTGTTAAGTGATGGTTATTTCTCTATTTCTTGGCTCAGGCCGTATGCGCTTTTCGGACTCGAAAATGTTGATCATATTTCCAATGCTTGTATATGGAGTATGATTTTTAATATCGGATTATTTGTTGTTGTGTCCCTTTTAACTACCCAAGATGTAGATGAATTGGCACAAGGTGATATCTATGTGCATATTGAAAAATATTCCAATACACCTGATATAGAAGTCATACGAAGAGAAGCTTCTGTACAAAAACTCAAACAACTGTTAATCAGGTATCTAGGAAGTTCAAAAGCTCGATATCTACTCAAAAATTTTGACGGAACACTAAGTGATAAAAATGCTGACAATGCGAGTCAGGAATTTATAAATTATGTAGAAAAAACATTAACTGGTGCTTTTGGATCTGCTTCTGCAAAACTCTTATTAAGTACAGATATCAGAAGACAAAGCGTCACCCTAGAACAACTGAATGACCTATTAAATCAGACAAAAGACATCTTAGAATACAGTCAGGCTCTAGAAGAAAAAACAACTGAACTTACAAAAACAACACAGGAGCTTGCCGCGGTAAACACACAACTCAAGCAACTGGATGTACTCAAAGCAGAATTTATATCCACGGTCACTCATGAACTGAGAACACCGATAACTTCTATAAGGTCTTTTGCTCAGATGATGGAGAAAAAAGAAGACCTTTTGCCAGAGCAAAAAAAGGAATTTCTGGGCATCATTCTCAAAGAATGTGATCGCATTAAGCGCCTAATCAATCAAGTATTAGAAGTAGAAAAATTAGATGCAGAAGTTGATGCTCTAGGTGAATCATCTTCTATTGATAGCACAGTCAGACTAGCTATATTGCGTATGCAACCACAGATAGAAGAAAAAAATATTGACTTAATTTATCAGGCATCTGACACTACACTGATGGTCAATCTTGCTGAAGACAAAATGCTGCAAGTGATGCTCAATTTACTTTCTAATGCAGTGAAATTTTGTGATGCTCAAGCAGGTATTATAAGGGTTAGCCTTGATAGAAACTATGTAGACAATGCCACATATCTCAAAGTATATAACAATGGACAATACATTTCGGAAGAATACCATAATAAGATTTTCGAAAAATTCACGCAAGTAAAAGACGGCAATCTGGCAAAACCTGAAGGTAGTGGATTAGGATTGTATATTACTCGTAAATTTGTAGAGCAGGCTGGTGGAACAGTTTCGTTTATTTCATCAGAAAAAGAAGGGACAACTTTTATCTTACAATTTCCATGATAAGATCATACTTTTTTCTTTGGAACCCATTTGAAGGATATAAATCCAAATAATTTAATTGAAAAATCTGCATAATATA
>DAOLFJ010000370.1:0-4325 GCA_035326365.1 Saprospiraceae bacterium
AAAATCAGCAAAATTTACACTTCTGCTATCAAATGGGGTATTTACTATAGGCCCTGTTGTAAGTTTTTTAAAAGTGGTTTGGCTTTGTGCGTTTAGTACAACCACATAAGTTAAAATAAGAAGGAATAATCGAAGATTTGGATACATGTTTTTCTTTTTTATTTGACTTAAAATTTATTCAAAGATAGTATAGTATCTTGCCTATAGATTTCGGTAAAGTTGGAAAACAAGCTACGCATTATAGACTACTATAATTGATGGAATTCAAAAGTTTTGCCTTCATTGTAGGTAGTTGGTAGGTTGATATTCGTTATTCGTCCCCACTTATGTTAAAATCATAAAATAAAAATGCATTTTTGCATCATGAGACGATATTTAAATAGAGATATTATACTTTGGCTGATTTATTCTATATATCTACTGATTTTAATATTACCCAATATGATATTGCCAGAAAATGGTATGTTTCATTGGTACGATAAATTGTTGCGTGCTTGTACGATTATTTTGTTTTTATATCCTGCAAAACTTATGTCCGTATATCTAGGTGTACCTTCCTTGATACGCAAAGTTGTCTATAATCAAGGTAATTGGATGGTTGTCTTTGGGAAGGTACTCTTATCTATCGTCATAGGTGTTGTTTTATATCGAATGGCTTTATACCTTTATATTTATCCATATATTTATGAACGATCACCTGATGATGGACAGTTTTTTGCTATCGGAAGGTTTTTATCCAATTTTGCAGACCTTACTGTTCCAATGCTACTTTTCGGGGCGATATGGATGTATGACGAAAGGCTAAAAGCTGATCAAGAGAAAACTATTTTAGAACTACAATTTCTAAAGAATCAGACAAGCCCGCATTTTTTGTTTAATGCATTGAATGGTATTTTTGCGCTCGTACGCAAAAACGACGAACAAGCGGCGCCTGCCATTATGAAACTCTCAGGTATTTTAAGATATCTGCTGTATGAAACCACTTCATCAAAGATTGATATCCAAAAGGAATTGGATGTTATTCATCAATATATTGATATCCAAAAACTTAGGTTTGGCAATACGCTTCAGTTAAACATATTAGAAAACATTCGAGTTTCCCAATACCTGATTTCACCAGGTTTATTGCTTCCATTGATAGAAAACGCATTCAAATTTGGATTTAGTGACGCACTAAACGTTATTTATATAGAGATAAAAATTGATATCATGGAGCATGGACAATTTAGTTTTGAAGTGAAAAACCATTTATCTGAATCCAATCAGGCAGAGATAGGTGGGCTAGGTCTTAAGAACCTTAAAAGAAGGCTTCAATTAGAATATTCAGAAAACCATCAGTTTTTGACTAAAGTAGAAGAAAGATATTTTATAGCACAATTACACTTAAGATTACAATAATGGATATCTTAAAATGCATCATAGTAGAAGACGAACCCTTGGCGGCAGAAATCATTGCAGATTATGTATCTTCTGTTCCATTTTTAGAGCTAAAAGCAAGTTTTACACATCCTGTAGAAGCTTTACATTGGCTGATGCAAAACCCTACAGATGTGATTTTTTTGGATATCAATATGCCTAAGATAAAAGGGTATGAATTTATCACCGCTGCAAAAGGAGATTTTCAATATATCATTACCACTGCTTATCAGGAATTTGCAGTCGATTCATATCAATGGGGTGTGGTAGATTACTTACTAAAACCAGTAGATTTTGCTAGGTTTATGATAGCTGTTGGCAAATTGAAAAGTAAAATTAATGTATCTCCAGCACCAATATTACCATCCCAACAAGATAATAAACTTTATCAATATTTTAATGTCAATAAAAACTATGTAAAGATTTGTGTGAATGACATTTTGTATATAGAAAGTGTCAAAGACTATTTAAAAATTGTCACCATCAATCAATCGATCACCACCAAAGCAAAGATGTCTGACCTTGAATCAACGTACAAACTAAACCAAATCATTAGAATTCATCGTTCATTTATGGTCAATTTAAATCATATAGTATCATTCAACCACAATGAAATTTTCATAGCAAACCAATCTTTTTCCATAGGAAGGCAATACAAAGAAACGGTAAATAAGGTTTTGGGTGATTTGGTTTGAGTTCTTTGGCGTTAAAAATTGATTTATATCACCATACCATCATGAAATGTAACCTATTATCTATAAGCCAATCAAGCATTTATCCCTAACAAATCAATACTCTTTCCTCATCCAAGGTGGCACTGATTTTTTGTGTTTATCGGATTTGAATTCCATAGGTCCTTTTTTCTTTGCGCTTGTTTGTGGCGCAGAACGCTGTGGTTTTCTGATTTCTATTTTGGGTAGGGAAGGAGCCACGGTGATATTTCGCTCTTCAAATTCAGCACCATTCAGTTGTTGAATAGCCGTCATAGCCTCTTCGTCATTAGGCATATTAACGAAGGCAAAACCTTTATTTTGTCTTGTGATTTTGTCAATAACGATTTTTGCAGATTCGACTTCCCCATATTCTTCGAATAATGCAATTAGATTTTTTTCTGTCCATTTAAAAGGGATGGAGCCAACATGTATGTCCATAAAACAAATTTTTTGCAAGGTATATATTTTTTATGAATCGTGGTAGTCTGCCGGATATTTTACACCAATCTGACGCCTTATTTCATCTAGAATACGAATGAGTGTCGTACTCATATCAAAATCCATGATCGGACTTTCTGTTTTTCCTTCTTGTAGACAGGATGCTACATGTTCTATTTCGTGGGCATATCCTAGACCTTTTTTTCCTACAGATATCTTTGTTTCATCACCTTGGCCCATCTTTATTAGATAGTGATCTTGCTCATGAAATCGACCAGGTATTGTGATTTTTCCTTCACTGCCATAGATCTCACATTTAGTATCTGTGTGTGCACCCAATGTACAAAATAAGCTTGCTGTTGCACCATTCGCATAAGTCAATAACATCGTACAACTTTCATCTGCACCTGTTGGCGCAAGTTGCGCAGACGCAGTAATGGACGTAGGTTCGCCCAAAACAAGTAAAGCCATCATGACAGGATACAAACCAATATCTAATAGTGATCCACCTGCCAAATGAAGATCAAAAAGTCTACTCTTTGCATCATAAACAGCCTTAAAGCCAAAGTCAGCTGAAATGTGTTTTACTACGCCTATCGTACCTTCTTGTATGTTATGTATAACATATTGTATAGCTGGCAAAAATGCTGTCCACATTGCTTCCATCAGAAATACTTTGTGTGCCCGAGCCGTATCTATCATTTTTTGAACTTGATCACTATTTAAAGCCATGGGTTTTTCGCACAATACAGCTTTACCATATTCCAAACATAATGTGCTATGTGTCATATGGAAAGCATGTGGTGTAGCCACATAAATAGCATCTATCTCCGCACAAGCAGCAAGATCTTCATAGCTATCAAAGGTAAGAATATCAGGATATATATCGCTAAATATTTTCTGTTTGTCTTTACTTGTAGATGCGACAGCATATAGATATCCACCATCAGAGATAGCAAGGTCAGCTGCAAATTTTAGTGCGATCTTACCACAACCTAAGATGCCCCATTTTATTTTGTTTTGCATGATTTGGAGATGATTTTGTCGTTTGAAAATGTGTTTGATTTGTAACGTTGATAATTAATAAATGGTTGTGGGTGATTGGTGTATAAAATATAAAGGGGATCATTAGAAATTGTAAGTTGCTGTATTTCCCCAATTATTATAATATCTTTGTTTTTGATTTCTATTTTCATTAATATCAAAAGATACTTTTATTGAATTATATAACCTGTTCAGTTTTAATAGTATTTGTAAATTATGGAATAGCAGATGCAATCTGCGACTATCGGAGGATTTCATCAATTTTAGAAAAAAAATAAAATCTTTTCATATGAAGTATATTTCAATTTTATTATTGTTTTTTATCATAAATTCATGCTCATTAAATAGTGAAAAAGCACAATTAAAAAAATATGAGCAAAGATATCGTGTAATGTTTATATCTCAAGCGTATTACAAATATTTGGACGATAAAATATGGAAGGATCGTGTCAATTGTTATAACATGCCTGCAGTCGCTGAACCTAATGAATATGATCATATAAATTCTCTTGTAGATTCTTTAGGAGCTGTTTTTGATGCTGACATAGCAGAGGCAACAAATGGTGAAGGATCAATGGAAACACATGAATTAAAAGATTATTGTGTTATCACTAAAATAATGGAGACCGCAAATTCAGAAAGTTTTAAAAAAATAGCAAGGCAATATGCTTTGAAAAAAATTAAATAAAAAATTAGATAAAAATGAAAGCACTT
>DAOLFJ010000371.1:0-4313 GCA_035326365.1 Saprospiraceae bacterium
CAGGACAATTATCAGTAGCTACAGCATCAGCAAACATTGGGAAACCTTCGCACTCTAATGGATCTAGATTGATTACTATATTTGCGGGACAAGTTATTTCTGGAGCTTGGTCGTCAGTGACAACTACTTCAAAGGTACACTCATCAGTATTCCCAGCAAGATCAGTTACACTGTAAGTTACTTCCGTGATACCTACAGGAAAGTTTGAACCACTAGGTAAACCTGCAACTAGTGATACTGGATAGCCAGCGAATTCTACTATATATCTTCTATTTAAAAAAGCTGGGCTATCGTACCATCCTCTAGTGATATTCAAAAATGCATCCAAGTGGTAAACATAGTCACCATCTAAAACTCCTGGTTGTGCTAAACCCCAATTAGTATAAACAACTGGTTCTCCTGTAGTCCACTTAAATTGACCTAAAGAAGGTGAATACCTCAAACCAATCCAAAACTGGCTAAGTGGTCCATTTGGAATTAAGCCACTTAAAAAGTTTTGTTCAGCTTGAGATGTAATGCTCACTAAGTGACCACCCAATGCAACAGCTGCGGCATTTGCTTGTTCCCAGTTCAATGTTGCTAGTGAAGCAAAATATGTATGACCATCTGGAGATCTACCTAAAAATTGATAATTTGGTAAAGTTGTAGGTAATACTGTCGGACAATTATCTGTTGCTGTCACTGGAAAGCAAACAACAGCCGTACATCTATCTTCATCTGCACTCATAGTTACAGGTGCTGTGGGACATGCTATTACTGGTGCAGTCACATCTTCCACTACTACTTCGATAGTATCAAGCGCTATACAGCCATTTGCGTCAGTTACATTCACGATTAATTCATAATCGCCTTCAGCACTATTATTAAATACTGGTGAAGCTATATTTGTTGCATTCAGAGAAGTTGCACCTACACCACTCCATGCGTATGTGTAAGGAGACAAACCACCCGCAGCTCCTGCATTCAATGCAAGATCGGTTGCTAGACAAACTACTGCAGGATCAGGTGTAATTGCGGCAGTAGGATTAGCAAAAACTTCTACTTCTGTCGAACCTGATGCAATACAACCATTATCATCTGTGACAGTATATATCAATTCAAACAAACCACTTACATTATTATTAAAAGTTGGCTCTTGTATGGCATCATTATCAAGATAGGTTGCTCCAACGCTACTCCACTCATGTGATACGTAAACTCCCGAACCACCAGAAGGGTTACCATTTAATAATAAATCTGTAGATTGACAAACTTCTGCTGGTACAGGAAGGATGTTAACCGAAGGGTTAAGGTTTACTATCCATGTTGCCACAGTCGCAAAAACTTCACCACTTCCATCACAACCTAATCCATCACATACTCTTCTAGCTTGAATAATTACTGTCTGCGTACCTACTTCTATTTCAGTACCAGCAACATATGGCAAATAATTAGCTCCATTA
The DNA here is from genome assembly GCA_035326365.1 of Saprospiraceae bacterium. GTDB lineage: Bacteria > Bacteroidota > Bacteroidia > Chitinophagales > Saprospiraceae > OLB9. The sequence continues at coordinate 1,443 of DAOLFJ010000371.1, forward strand.
TCTATTGAATATCTAAATTCATCAATACACGTTCCAGCGCCACCACTTCCTGCATTAAATGTAGCAGAAACAAGTGAACCTTCGCAAACTTCCGTTCCAGACAGTGGTGTGGAAGCATTTAATGTCGGAGCTATAGGGTCTGCTGTTACCATAAATGAGTATAGAGCTGTCACATCTGGACAACCTTCTTGAGAGACAGTTACTCCTACCGATTTAGGTCCTAAAGATGATGTCCAACTTCTAGTTTGAACGGCATTATTACCACCTGGGGAAAAACTTCCAAAACAAGTTCCAACTCCATTTCCTGTATTATAAGCACACCATGCATAACTTAATGTTCCTGTTCCACCTACTACATTGGCAGTATATTGAATTCCTGTAGCACCTAAACAGACGTTACCTGTCGGTATTACATCAATTGTTGCAGAAGTTATAGGCTCATTTACATCCCAAGAAACTTCAAATACTTCACTTGGACAGTTTCCAAGATCACATATTCTTCTACTCTGGATTATATTTGTACCTAAAACTGCTTGGAAAACAGGAATTGTATTTCCCCAAATACTCCAATTAGTGCCATCATCTGTAGAATACCTATACTCATCCACACAAACACCTGAACCACCACTTCCTGGACTTGTAATGTCAACAGTTAATACATCATTTAAGCAAACAACAGGTTGATCAGGGTTTGCTTCTAGTTGAGGAGCTGTCGGAAAATCATAAACTGTAATATTAAATGTACAAGTATTAGGACAACCACTGATATCTGTGAAGACATAATTCAAAGCATGTGTTCCTAGACCTGCATTTGCCACTACAAAATCATTGCCAACTACACCTGGTCCTGAGAATACGCCTCCTGTAGGAGTTGCTAAACCAGCCAAATTTAAGGTATCAATGTTATTACAAATGATGCTGTCGGCTGGACAAGTGACGCCAGATGGAGCACTTTGTACAGTAACTGTATAAACTATTGTATCTATTGGGCATTCACCTATATCGAAAAGGTCATTGTCATTTAAATCAAGAAACCCAACAAATTTCATTATTAAAATACCATCTTGTAATGTATTTACTAATGAAGCTGTACCAGTTGCTCCGTTAAATATAGAAAGCTCACCCACGCAATTATTGCAGAATGGCACATTAATATTGTCAGTTTCAATAAACTGAAGAACTTTGAAAGTTGGTGATGCTACATCTGTAACAAATGAATTAAATAAGATATTTGAAGTTGTGTTACAAACTGAAAAAGAAGTGCTATCACTTACACCATCAAAATTAGTCACTACAATACTATCATTTATACTTGTGGTTAAGTTGATTTCAGGACACACAAAAAATGAAACATTGCCTGATCCATCTACCACAATTGTAACTTGCGGAGAAAAAGTATTCCCTTGAACGACACCACCAGGGGTACTAGGTGTTCCTCCTGTTAATGCATCTGCATCAAAAAAGAAATAACCTGCAGGTCCTATTAAATTTGATCCGTCAAAATTATTACCAGATATACTTACTCCAGTACCTCTAGTTCTTAACATGGTGGCAAATCTCGCCGTAGTACCATTAAATGTATTGCCTGTAATGGTAGCATTTGTGGCATCAATGGTAACCAAGGTATTTCCTTGACCATTTACGTCACATGGTGCTAAAAGTGTTGTACCTCCTGCTACTCCACTAATGATATTATCTAAAAATTGAATATTATTATCTGTTGCACCTTGAAATACCACAAGTTGTCTCGGGACATTGGGTGCGGTAAACTGATTAGCAAATCCGCAATCACCTGGTGTAGAGCCTACAAAAGTCTGACCATTAAAGGTATTATTTTGGATAAGAAAATTTGTACTAGCTCCACCTGATTCATCTAGAATTCCAGCCTCTCCATTAGCCGTGATGGTATTATTAGTAATGGTTATGTTGTTATGATTTCCAGTTAGGTAAATCGCAGCTCTTTCAATGCCGGGACTTGCTGAATCATAACCAATAATCGTAAATCCATTAATCGTAACATCATTGATGCCATTTGGTAAATGAAAAGTAGCTGGCATACCGTCACTTCCTTGGACGATAGCATTAGTACCTAATAAAATGACTGGGACATTGATGTTAACATTTTCATTGTAAGTACCACTACTCACATTAACATTGTCTCCAGCAATGGCTTGATCAATTGCATACTGAATCGTCAAACAAGGACTGCCTGGTAAAGTACAATCTCCTATGTCTACCCCTGTAGTTGCAACATATCGATCTTGCGAGATTCCGATCATAGGAATCGTTAGCAAAAACAATAACGCTGAAACAAACATGGTAAAACGTTTTGAGCCAAACCGAATGACTCTCAAAATGTCTAACTTTTTTTGTAAAAATGACATAATTAACATTTTTTTACTTTGAGAAAAATAATGATTAATTACTGCCTTTGGGGAAAAGCTGAAGAGACTCATGTCCACTTCATTGGGCAAAGATAAATAAATTACTACATATTAAAAAAATATTTAATATATTTTATTCTGTTAATCAGAGTATATTTTTCATATTTATAAAACGCAATGTATATGTAATATATTTTAAATACAATACACATATAATTATTAATAATTTATAACTCACATGTTTCTATAATTATGGTTAGAATAAATGTTATAATCACTGTAATTTAAATTTTATTCCTAAATTGAATTGAAAATACTTTAAATCCAAATTACGCATTAGAACTATGTCATTGCCTATTCTGCTTAAGCGGGAAGAAGCTAAAATGCAATAAGTCAGCTTTTTATATTCGAAAAGCGTAGCACCACTGCGGTGAACGAGGCTGTTCGAGCCATAAGAAATGGCTCTTGGCCGAAGTGAAACATAGCT
>DAOLFJ010000372.1:0-4312 GCA_035326365.1 Saprospiraceae bacterium
CAACAGCATTGAAGCTTGAAGAAGAAAAGTTGGGAGAGTTTGAGCAATCTAGTCAGCAGAAAATTTATGAGAAGAGTGAAGAATTGTTAAAGCCAATACAAGACAAAGTAAATCAAGCAATTAAAGATGTAGCTGCTGAAAATGGTTTTTTATATATATTTGACTCTAGTCAAGGGTTAGTTTTGTATGCAGATCCAACGGCAGACGCGTCTAAATTGGTAAAAGCTAAGTTAGGTATCAGTCTGTAAGATGTCAAGTTTAAAATATTTAATTAATTAGAAATAATGTCATTGGTGATTTTTTCATCAATGACATTTTTTGTTTACAAAAGATACAATGAAAACACCCATAGGTATATTCGATAGTGGTTATGGAGGATTGACAGTCTTCAAGGAAATCAAAAGACAACTACCTCAATATGACTATATTTATCTTGGTGATAATGCACGAGCACCGTATGGTACACGAAGTTTTGACACTGTTTATAAATACACTTTACAATGTGTCAAATGGTTTTTTGATCAAAACTGTCCATTGGTAATTCTTGCGTGCAATACTGCTTCAGCAAAAGCTTTAAGGACTATTCAGCAAAATGATTTATCCCAGATTACGGAATCTGACAATAGAGTACTTGGTGTCATTAGACCAACTTCCGAGACTATTGGCAAGCTTACAAATAGCAATCATATAGGTCTATTAGCAACAAGCGGGACTGTAAATTCGGATTCTTATCCTATAGAAATTCAAAAATATTGGCCAGATACAAAAGTATTCCAGCAAGCCTGCCCTATGTGGGTGCCATTGATAGAGAATAATGAGTTTGAAAGCGAAGGAGCGTTGTATTTTTTTAAACAGGATTTAGAAAAACTATTTAGCCAGTCAAAAGATATTGACACCATCTTGCTTGGTTGTACCCATTATCCTGTTTTGATGAATATTTTGGAAAAACTTGTACCTCCGTCGGTCAAGATTACAAGTCAAGACGAAATAGTGGCAGAAAGCTTGAAAGATTATTTAAATAGACATACTCCTTTAGAGCGTAAAATATCAAAAAATGCCACCACGAAGTTCTTTACCACTGGTACGGAACAAGATTTTGATACACATGCTCCTTTGTTTTATGGTCAGCAAGTGAATAGTCACCACGTTGATTTAGGATAAAAAGCTATATTTTCTCAACAATCTTATAAGTGGTATCAACATCTCCCATTGTGTAAAAGTGGAGACAAGGCACGCCTTCAGCCTTTAGCTCTTTACATTGGGCAATACACCATTCTATACCAAGTGTTTTGATATCTTTATCATCTGTTTTCATCATTTCTTTGACTAAGTCTTCAGGGAAATTGATGAAAAACTTTCGTGGGATTGATGTAAGTTGATATTTTTTAGTGATGGGTTTGAGCCCCGGTACAATAGGAACATTAATTCCTGCTTTTACACAAGCATCTCTAAATTCAAAAAACTTACTATTGTCAAAAAACATTTGGGTCACAATATAGCTAGCCCCAGCATCTATTTTTTGTTTTAGATAGTCAATATCAATGGCAAAATTTGGCGCTTCAAAATGTTTTTCTGGGTAACCAGCTACACCAATACAAAATTCTGTAGGTGTACCTTTTTCGATGTTGCTGTCTAGATAAACACCGTGGTTCATGTCGTTAATTTGCTTTACGAGATCGACAGCAAACTTATGACCAGTAGGTTCTGGAATGAATTTATCTTCAAACTGACGGGCATCACCACGTAATGCTAAGACATTATTTATACCTAAAAAGTTAAGATCAATCAGGGCATTTTCTGTTTCTTCGACAGAGAATCCACCGCAAATAAGGTGAGGAATCGCATCTATGCCGTATCTATGCATGATCGAAGCACAAATACCAACAGTACCAGGTCTTTTGCGAATGGCTGCCTTCTGATAATATCCACTAGGTTGTTTATTGTAGACAAATTCTTCTCTGTGATATGTGACATCTATAAATGGCGGCTTAAACTCCATCAATGGATCTAGCGTCTTGAAGATGTCATTCATACTTCCACCTTTGAGTGGAGGAAGTACTTCAAAAGATACTAAAGTCTCTCCTTGAGACTTGTCAAAATAATCTGTGATTTTCATAAACTGATTTGACCTAAAAAGATTCTTACCCTAAATTGTTGTAAAAGAATAAAGATATAAATTGCTTTTACAATTCTTATAACGGGTCAAAGGTAAAAATTACTGCACTATTTTTGTGACAGAATTTATTTATTTTCCTTTTTTTTGTAATCACCTCTACGCCAAGCATCTATAAATTTTTTCCAAGCTAAAGGATTGAATATGTTTTGAGGTTTCATCTGACCAGTGTATACATAATCTGTTGCTTGTTGTTTGATAACCAGACTAGTGGTTTCGCGACCATCCACAGGTACTGAGTACCTGATTTCTTTCATTTTTTCATCTGCTAAATTGGCTTGAGCGTTTTCTCTCAATTCATTGGAAATATCAATGGCAAGAAATTCTTGTTTGAAGTGTTCTCTACTCGGCCAAGGCATGATAATAGCTTCAGGTAAAATGATATTGTCTTCAGTCATAATTTGAATCCATTTGTATTGGTCAGAAACTAGTGTATCTGGAATTTTTATTTCTACTGTCTGAAACCCAATACGAGAAAATACAATGGTTTCTCCAGCCAATGCGACAAACGAGAAAAACCCATCCATATCTGCCGCAGCGCCACGACTTGTACCCATCACAGCTACATTTGTATAAGGCAAAGGCACAGGATTGCCACCGTCTTCATGAAAAACCATACCAGAAAACTGAACCACTTTAATAGGCTCTTTAGTCTTTTGTGCTGTAGAAAACTGAAAACTAAATGAAGTTATCAACACAAGGAAAAGTATCTTTTGGAACATATATGGACATTTAAATAAAATAAAAAATAATCTAATCTTAAATCAGAACGATTATTAATCGTGTAAATATAAGCCTAAAAGTCTATTTAACACCGTTTTAACGAATTTTTATGAATATGCACTTATTTGAAAATCTGAATAAACAAAAAAGACTAATAATTTCAATAATTATCAGTCTTTTTTAGTGTGATTAATATCTTGGATAAATTTAGAATACTAAAAACCCTAGAGCGTTTTCGATGACCTGATCCATTTTTGAAACATAGATGAAGTTAATCCCTTTGATATATTCCGCAGGTATCTGTTCCACATGTCTTCTATTCTCTTCGCACATCATAATCTCCGTGATGCCAGATCTTTTTGCGGCAAGCACTTTTTCTTTGATTCCGCCCACTGGAAGCACTTTACCTCGGAGGGTAATCTCCCCGGTCATTGCCAAATGAGATTTGACAGGTTTGTTTTTTAATGCAGAAGTGATGGCTGTCAACATCGTGATACCGGCACTAGGTCCGTCTTTCGGAATAGCCCCTTCAGGCACATGTATATGAATATCTGTATGTTCAAAGGCTTCGGCTTCTATTCCGAGTGATGTACAATGCGCTTTTATATAACTCAAAGCTGTAGATGCGGACTCTTTCATGACATCGCCAAGGTTCCCTGTCAATGTAAGTTTTCCTTTTCCTTTACTAGTTATTGCCTCTATAAATAGAATATCTCCACCAACCTTTGTCCAAGCAAGTCCTACAGCAACTCCCGCTATGTCTACTTTAGCATATTCGTCATTATCAAATTTAATTGGTCCTAGTGCATCTGTGATTTCCTTTTGAGTAAGTTTAGGCTGATATTCTTCATCCATTGCTACTTTTTTTGCCACACTACGCATAACGCCCGCGATGGTTCTGTCTAATGATCTTACACCAGATTCTCTTGTATACTTTTGTGTGATAAACTGTAGCATTTGTGGCGAGAGAACCACATCTTTTTCTTTCAATCCGTGTTCAGCGATCTGTTTAGGTACTAAATGTCTTTTGGAAATTTCTATTTTTTCTTCTATCGAATATCCGCTAATGTCAATAATTTCCATCCTATCCAATAATGCTGGTTGAATGCTAGATAATGAATTTGCTGTGGCAATAAACATTACTTTAGAGAGATCATAATCGATATCTAAATAATTGTCATGGAAGGTCGAGTTTTGCTCAGGGTCTAACACTTCTAATAATGCAGAAGACGGATCACCACGAAAATCTTTGCTCAATTTATCTATCTCGTCTAGTATGAATACAGGATTAGATGTTTTTGCTTTTTTGATAGATTGTAAGATTCTGCCGGGCATAGCTCCGATGTATGTTTTACGATGGCCCCGAATCTCACTTTCATCGTGAAGACCACCTAGGGACATTCTGATAAATTTTCT
>DAOLFJ010000373.1:0-4289 GCA_035326365.1 Saprospiraceae bacterium
ATTCAACAAGAGGTGATGCCTTTTTTTTCTTCTTCTTCTCGTCTCAAGTCGTTGTGTTTTCATTGATTTCAATATTAATATTATTATTTTATTTCAAGAAAACACCTTTATAAGATGATGAATATATTAAAAATATAAATAAATAAATCCAAAGGAAATCCACAAAATGCCAATAGTTAATGACTAAGTCAAATCTGTTTATTCGCTTTTCTGTTACATTAAATTTCAAAGTGTATGCATGTAATGTTGCAACAATAAGAGCAGCAATACCGCCTATTACATGGAGTGCATGAATACCAGATATCAAAAAGAAAAATGAACCTGAAACATTACCTTTTAGGTCTACACCTTTTGCATACAATTCAGTCCAACCAAAGTATTGGAATATGACGAAAGCCACACCTAGTAAAAGTGACACTATCAACATAGATTTATACCTAGATTGGTTTCCACTCTTAAAGCTAGAGAATGATGTGTGAAGTGTTACACTAGAAATTATTATCAATAAAGTACTAACATAAAACGATACTGGCATGGCAAACTCTAACCAATTGCCAGCAGCCTGTTTAACGATGTAAGCACTTGTGAAAGCACCAAACATCATCGTAATACTCGCCATAGCTGCCCATAAAGCAAACTTGTGCGGATGTATCTTATTCCTTTTATTTACAAGTATATTCTCCATTATATTTAAATTAACCAATATGAAATTAAAACGAATGGAAGGTAAAAGAATGAAAAGAACATCAATTTTAATGCTGAAGTTCTATCAAATTTTTTATGAAAATTGTAAGACAATCCTACATATAATAAACTCAAAACTAAAACTATAAGCGTACTAAACAAAGATGCCACAGAATTGTAATAGACAAATGCAACAACTGGTAAAATGATAACTGCATAAAACACAGCTGACAATCCAAGATTTCTATCTATTTCACCATTACTTTCAGGCAACAATTTATAACCTGCTTTCCTGTAATCATCTTGACCAACAAAACCAATTGACCAAAAATGTGGGAACTGCCATAAAAATTGAATGAAAAATAAACTAACTGCTAAAACCGATATACTCCCTTCAAATGCAGTCGCACCGATCATTACAGGCAGAGCACCAGGAATAGCACCCACTGCTACCGCCAATGTAGAATATCTTTTTAATGGAGTATACACAAAAGCATACGTAATCAAAGAAATCATCCCCAGAAGCGCCGTGATTGGGTTGAATGATGCTAATAGGGTTATACCTACCAAACAGGATAATCCAGCAAACATAACTCCTTCAGAAGACTTCATTCTTCCTGTTGCAATAGGTCTATTCGAAGTACGTGTCATCAAGATATCAAAATCTTTTTCCAATACCTGATTAAGTGCATTTGCTGCACCAGTAACCAAAAAACCGCCTATTGCCAATGTTAATAGTTTAACAAAATCAACAGATCCTCCTGCAACTATAAGATAACCTAGTACTGATGAAAAAACCACCACTAGTGATAACCTGAGTTTGGTCAACATCACATAATCAGCAAGCCTAGAAAAAATAATTTTAGATGCTTTTTCTGATACTACGTATGTATTGGAATTGCTCAATGCTTACTTTAATTTAATTATTGTTATGATATCAATGATCTCCAACTTCACCTTCTTTCAAAGGAATATGCTGTTGTACAAATTCACGCTCATCTTTATTGTAATCATAAGCCCATCTGTGAACAACAGGCAAATTACCAGGCCAGTTTCCATGAATCGGTTCGATTGGAGTAGTCCACTCCAATGTGGTCGCATTCCAAGGGTTCTTTGTCTTCATTTTACGACCGTACCAGATAGAATAAAAGAAATTGATAACAAATACTAACTGAATGAAGAAAGCAATTATAGCGAATACTGTTATAAACTTATTCATTTCAGTGAAATGCTTGAACGCATCAAAGGTATCAAATGAGAAATATCTTCTTGGTACACCTGCCATACCAATATAATGCATAGGCCAGAAAATAGCATAAGCACTTATTATTGTACCCCAGAAATGTACTTTACCCAATGTTTCGTTCATAAATCTACCATACATACGTGGGAACCAGTGATAAATACCTGCAAACATTCCGAAAAATGCCGCAACACCCATTACTATATGGAAGTGCGCTACAACGAAATATGTATCATGCATTTGAATATCTATAGCAGAGTTTCCAAGGAATATACCTGTCAAACCACCTGATATGAACATTGATACGAAACCAATACAGAATAACATTGGCGTATTCAATCTAATATTACCACCATACAAAGTCGTAATCCAGTTAAATACTTTTACAGCTGATGGTACAGCGATAATTAAAGTGAATACAACAAAGAAATTGGATATGAATGGGTTTACACCTGACATAAACATGTGGTGTGCCCAAACAATGAATGATAAAAATCCAATTGCAAGTATTGAATAAACCATTGCTCTATAACCAAATATTGGTTTTCTCGCATGAACAGCCATTACTTCAGATACAATACCCATGGCAGGTAAGATAATGATATATACTTCAGGGTGACCTAAAAACCAGAACAAGTGTTGATAAAGAATCGGGCTACCTCCTACTCTATCCAAAGCTTGTCCAGCTATAAATATATCACTCAAGAAGAAACTCGTTCCAAGACTTCTGTCAAATATTAACATAAAGAATCCTGAAGCCAATACTGGGAATGATAACAAACCAAGAATAGCAGTCACGAAAAACGCCCATATGGTAAGTGGCATTCTCCAAAGACTCATTCCTTTAGTTCTTAAGTTCAATACAGTTGTAATATAATTTATACCACCTAAAAGTACTGAAACGACAAACAATGTTAAACTTACCAACCAAAGAGTCATACCTGTTCCTGAACCAGATGATGCTTGTGGCAAAGCACTTAAAGGTGGATATGCCACCCAACCACCTGAGAAAGGTCCAGTACTCAAAAACAATGAATAAAACATTACGATACCAGCTAAAAAGAAAAACCAGTATGATAACATATTCATAAATGGAGAAGCCATGTCTCTTGCACCAATTTGGAATGGTATAAGCAAGTTACTAAAAGTTCCACTTAAACCTGCCGTAAGTACAAAGAATACTAAAATCGTACCGTGCATGGTGACTAATGCATAATAAAACTCAGGAGCCAGTTTACCAATTCCAGTTGAAGGATCTACAACAATCCATTTCCCCAAGAATGGTTTAATCCAAGTTAAGCTTTCCTCAGGAAAACCCAACTGCATCCTAAACACAACAGACATTGCTGCCCCAATAATAGCCCAAATAATACCAGTAATTAAAAACTGTCGGGCAATAATCTTATGATCCATTGAAAAAATGTAATGGAAAATAAAATTTGTCTGATACTTGTCACCGTGATGATGCGCATGAAAATGATCATCATAACCTTGTTCTCTGATCAGAACATCTTCTTCATGAATGGTAACATTCGCCATTTTCTTGAAATTTATTTGTTATTTAGAAATAATTCTAAGTTCAGTTCTACGATTTTGTTCTCTACCTTCAGGTGTTTCATTTGTCTCAACAGGTTGATCTTGACCATAACCGCGAGATGACAACCTAGATGCATCAGCTCCCAAACCTATTAAATAAGCCATAACTGATGATGCTCTTTTGTTAGATAAATCAAGATTGCTTGTTGCATCACCCACGTTATCAGTGTGACCTGCTAATTCTATCTTCAGTGAAGGATATTCCTTTAATAAATTGTTCAAATTCTCTAATTCATGTTTTGACAAATCACTTAACTTGTCAGATCCTGTTTCAAAGAAAACATGCTTAAGTTGAATATTTCTGCTTGCTGTACCTGTCGTGTCAGTCAAGAAACCTGAAATATCTGATTTCAACTCTCTAGACCTAGCTTTAATTTCATATTCAAACAATTTTTTACCTTTATAAGGGTCTTTATCTGTGTTACGAATATTAGTAGCATAAAAGGGCTTTTGACCTGCTAACCAAGTATCAAACTCTTCCCTTGTTACTACTTCTACTACCCTTCTCATAGAGTAATGCCCCTTACCACAAAGTTCCGCACAAGCTAACTCATATTCAAATGTTTCCCACTTTTGTGGACCTGTCGGATTTTCTGGATCAGCAGGAACTTGCCATTCAGGATATGCCCTTAACTGCTCTCTAAATTCTTGAGTTGTTTTGACAGGTGTGAAAATAAATGATGTTGGAAGTCCTGGTACAGCATCCATTTTTACACGGAAATGTGGAAGATAAAAGTTATGCAAGACATCTTTAGCAGTGATTCTA
>DAOLFJ010000042.1:0-22945 GCA_035326365.1 Saprospiraceae bacterium
CCCACATATCATGCGACGTGGTAGGGCTACCATAAATCAAGTCAATGGTTATGTTATCAAATCCCACATCTTGAGCCAATTTAATACAAGTCTGTGCTTCTTGCGCATTGTGAGCACGATTCATCCATATCAAGTCTTCGTTAAAAAACGATTGGATACCGATGCTTAGTCGATTGACGCCCCATTTTTTAAAGGAGTTTAATTTTTCTAAGGTGATGTCATCGGGATTGGCTTCTAGAGTGATTTCAGTATTCTCTGTCCAAGTGAATACTTTATTTAATGTATCAAATATTTGCCCCAACTCATCTTCAGTAAGCAAACTAGGCGTACCGCCACCGAAATAGACACTGGTTAGTGACTTTTCTTTCAGATAATCTTTTTGAATGATAATTTCCTTACAAATGGCAGAAACTAAGTCGCCTTTTGACTTTAAACTAGTCGAAAAATGGAAATTACAATAATGACAGGCTTGTTTGCAAAAAGGAATGTGAATATATATACCAGACATTTTGTAATTTCGTTATACGTTTGTTTATAAATAAAAAATAGACGTTATGCGGAATACTTTTTTGACTCAATACTTCTTACATTATTCTAGCAACCGAAAGTCATACTTCATGGTAAAGGTAGGGCTATTCATGGTATTTAGTGTGTTTTGTGGCCAAGTTTTCAGTCAGAAAAAAGTTACTGCTCTAATTTCTACGTATGATTCAGTACTACAGCGCGAAGAACTTTCTAATTCTAGTGTTTATATAGATTCATTGTCTGTAAGGAAATATTATAGCGATTATGTAACTGAATTGTTAGCAAAAGGATATTCTGTAGCAAATCTTGATACTTTTTATTGTCAAAAAGACACATGTTATGCCATGGTGTATCGTGGTGTAAAATACACCTTGGGAGACATAAGAATGAGCTCTGACCAAGTAACTATTTTAGAATCTGCTGGTCTGAAAAGAAATCGCATAGTGGGCAAGCCGCTCGACTCTATACTCCTGACTACTGTTTTAAAAACCTTAGTAGATCATCATACCAATGTCGGATATCCATTTGCAAAGGCTAGTTACGACTCTGTGGATATTGTAGATAATAAGTTGAATGCGCAAATTAAGGTGCAAAAGGGTCGGTTTTTTACTTTTGACAGTATTCAGATGGAAGGAAAAGTTATCTTGAATAAGAAGTTTTTGTACCGATTTTTAGATATCAAACCAGGTGAGCCTTATTCCCAAGAAAAGGTAGTTCGTGCGAATAAAAGACTTAATGACTTACAATTTATTAAACAAACTCAAGCTCCTGCTGTCAATTTTGTGAATGATAAAGCTTCACTCGTACTTACGCTAGATCCCAAGCCGTCAAGTAGGTTTGATTTTCTAATCGGAGTCTTGCCACAACAAAATCCTGATGGTTCGCGCAAATGGAATATCACAGGTGATCTCACCACAGAACTCAATAACAGTTTCGGTCAAGGTGAATATATTTTTCTTCAACTCAAAAGATTAAAACCCGAAAATCTCGAACTTCAACTCAAATCCACGCTGCCTTATATTGCCGGCTTGCCGGTAGGAAGTCATGTAGATTTCAGGATTTTTAAAAATGCTTCGCAGAATATTGATTTGTTTTTTGATGGTGGATTTCAGTATCTTTTTGGAGGATTTAACAATATAAAACTATATGGCAGCTACAGGTCGTCTCGTTTATTGGAGATCAATACAGATCAAATTGAGGCATCACGCAGACTGCCAGGAAGCCTTGATGTCACATATTCAGGTGTAGGTCTAGGGTTGGCGCTGCGAGACTTGGATTATCGATTCAATCCTTCTAAAGGATATTCTGTGGAAGTAAATACTATCATAGGTAGCAAAAAAATATTGCCTAATGTCACCATTACACAATTAGAAGGATTTGAAAATAGTTACGACACACTGAACCTTGTATCTCTACAAGCAGACATAGATTTAAATGCAGCCTACTACATTCCTGTGAAAAATTGGGCAGCTATTAAGTTTGGGGGTACGGCAGGTATTCGGTACAATCAGAATCAAATACAAACCAATGAGTTGCTAAGAGTAGGAGGTAATAAACTACTCCGTGGTTTTGATGAAGAGAGTATCTTGACAGATTTTTATGCCTTTAGTACGGTAGAATTTCGATTTTTATTTGATCAGAATTCGTATATGAGTCTTCCATTTGTAGATTATGGTGTCACAAGAGTAATGGATGCAAATGGTCAGATGGTCATGGACAATGTCATGGGTGTAGGCATGGGACTCAATTTTGGTACTGCAGCAGGTATCTTTAATCTTTCTTTTGCGGCAGGAAGAAACCTAGGCAATCCATGGGATTTCGGAAAGATGAAAATCCACTTTGGGTATGTGAATTTGTTTTAAGGTTTTTTATAACAATAAACCAAAAAATATTCCTTTCTCTTTATGTCTTAGAACTTTAGTAGTTAATTGCTAAACCCTACTTCTTCACCGCCTTTACTTGATCCACCGTTACCATCATTCCAAAGTTATTTCCCCACGAATGATTGATATAATTCATGACATCAGCTACTTCTTCGTCATCTAGTCCTGGCGCGGGCATCATCCCGTTATAGTCGGTGCCATTGACAGTGATTTTGCCTTTTTGACCATATTTGATGGCGTAAATGCTTTCGGTTTGTTGATTTTTTAGGTAATCTGATTTCGCAAGTGGTGGGAATATTTTTGCCGTACCTTCACCGTTTGCTCTATGGCAAGTCACACAAAAGTCAGTATAAATTTCTTTACCACGCGCCTTGCTTTTTTCCAAATCACTATTTTGATCTGCTACAAAACTGCTCAGAAATAAGATACTCAGGCAAAAAATGATACTTATTTTCATCTATTTGTTTTTATTTGATTGGTGTTATTTTGTAAATACCTTTTCCTTCTACTGCCACATAAATATATCCATCAGGACCCATTTTGACATTTCTAATACGACCTACATCGGCCATTATTTTTTCTCTATACTCGACTTTGTCATTTTTTAGTACAAGCCTTTCTAGATATTGAAATTTGAGTGAACCAATAAGCAAATTATCTTTCCATGCTGGATAAACATCCGAATCTACGAAGGCCATTCCACTAGGCGCAATAGAAGGTACATAATAATAAAGTGGTTGTTCCATACCATCCATTTCAGTTTTGTCGGTCAGTTGACTACCATCATAATTGATACCATAACATATCACAGGCCATCCATAATTAGCACCTTTACGCACGATATTGATCTCGTCTCCACCTTGTGGACCATGTTCATTTGTCCATATAGCGCCAGTTTTTGGATGTTTGGTCATGCCTTGTGGATTGCGATGTCCATAGCTATATATTGCTTGTTTAGCACCTTTTTGGGTGTAAAATGGATTGTCTGTAGGGATGCTTCCATCATCTTTGAGACGATATACTTTGCCTCCATCGCGCATGATGTCTTGTGGGTTTAGGTCGTGATCTCCACGGTCTCCAATAGTGAAATACACATAACCTTCATTATCAAAAGCTATTCTAGAACCGAAGTGGTAAGGTTTATTGGTATTAGGGCTTCCTTTATAGAGTACTTGTTTTTCTACAAGGCTGCCATTTTTTAGTTTGGCACGCATTAGAGCAGTGTTTCCACCTTTTTCTTCTCCTTCAGGTGATGAATAAGTAAGGTAAATCCAGCCATTATCTTTGTATTTTGGATGTAGCATGATATCGAGCAAACCACCTTGCCCACGTGCATATACTTCCTGTACATTGGCTATTTCTGTTTTAACGCCATTTTTGATATGAAATAACTGGCCTTTTATTTCTGTAACCAACATACTACCATCTGGTAAAAAGTCCATTCCCCAAGGAATATCAATCTCAGAAGCCACGAGTTCGGTCGTATAATTGACCTTTTCGGGTGTCTGAATGGAAGTATCCTTTTGCGTGTAACAAGCATTTGCCCAAAAAAGTACGGAAAGAAGTGAAATATATTTAACCATAAAGCTGTATTCTAAATATTGTTAATCTAATTAGTGTAACAAAAAAAATAGATTTTTGATTTAAAGGGATAAAAATGAAATGGAAACTCATCTCTCAAAACTCATCTCTAAATCACCCTAATTAAATTGATCCCATCACGTATAGGAAGAATGACGTTTTCCACCCGTGGGTCAATTGCTATTTTTTTATTGAAGTCATCGAGTTGTTGCGTTTTTTTATCCTTTTTTATATCAAGGATTTTTCCACTCCATAGCACATTGTCAGCCAAAATAAGCGCTCCTTTATGGCATTTATCGATGATTAGGTCAAAATATTGGCTGTATGCCTCTTTATCAGCATCAATAAATACCAAGTCAAACATATAACTGAGTTGAGGAATAATGACTTTGGCATCTCCTGTTTTTAATTCAATTTTATTTTTATATTGACTTTCATCAAAAAAAGATTTTGCTAAGTGACTATGTTCTTCATCGTATTCAATGGTGATCAGTTTTCCATCATCTTTCAATCCTTCTGCTAAGCAAATAGCGGAATATCCTGTAAAAGTGCCTATTTCTAAGACGTATTTTGGCGATTTTATTTTACTTATCATACTCAGTAAGCTTCCTTGCAACTCTCCTGACAACATTCTTGGTGCTGTCGTAGATAAATGGGTTTGACGCTCGATTTTGTCCAAAAGTGGATCACTCACCGTAGAATGAATTGCACAATAATCATTCAATAAGCTCAATAGGTCTTGCATGATCTAAATTGTTGAAGCGTTAAATTTTTTATGTAGATATGGATACATCATTACAGATAATAAAATGATTCCGCCACCTAGATAAAACATTGGTGACAATTCTTTGTGGTCATTCAGAATAAAGATTGCCATCAGTATTCCATACACAGGTTCGAGATTGATGACGAGATTTACAGCAAATGCGGAGAGATGATGCAAGGACTTCAATGTCAACACTTGTGCCAAGGTCGTACATAACAACGCTAGAATAATTAAGTAAACCCAATCTGAAGTATTATTTGGTAAAAAAGTATCCGCCTGATAACCGAATATCCACATTATGCTTAGCAGAAGGGAAATCATCATCCACGCACTGCACAATTCTATAAATGAAATGCTATAAGGATCAGCACCTTTGATGTTGACCTTGTTAAGACTTGAGAATATGGCAGCGAGCAATGCAGCAGCAAGTCCTACCCACAAGCCATTAATGTATGTTGTATTTATATTGTTTACAATGAGCAACATGCCAGGAATGACAGAAGCTGCAAGTATAAGTTCAAGTTTATTTACTTTAGTTCTAAAAAAGATAGGTTCTATGAGCGAAGTAAATAACGAAGTAGTACTCATACAGACTAGTGCAATTGATGCATTTGATAATTTAATAGCTCCATAAAAACAGATCCAATGTAGTCCGATGAGTATGCCTATTATAATGTAAGTACGTATTTGTTTCTTGGGAATCTGAATCAATGATTTGCCAAACTGTATAAAAAATAACAGACTTACTGATGTGATCAATACTCTCCACCATACCAAAACGACAGCAGGCAGTTGGATCAAATCACCCAAAATAGCCGTAAATCCAAAAAGGATGACAGCAATATGTATTTGTAAATATGCTGTCTGATGTTGTGTCAACGGCATTTATGGGAAAGAGTTAATTGTGAAATTATTGTAAAAACCAGAATGATTAAATTACTACTTATAATCAATAGAATCGAACACCACTACTTTTGACCATAGATGTTTACATTTATCTATGAAGTCGAGATGTATAGGATCTACTTGGTATTTTTGTTCATCTTCCGCATTAGCAAAAATAGTCAGCCATGAAATAGCATATGAACCATCTATGACTTCTCTGCTTGTTCCCGCAGGTACACCCAAATGAAAAGACTTAATACTACTAGCTTTACTCAATCCACGCAAGCCTTCGACAAGTTGTTCTAAATCTACTTTGCTATCAGGTTTATTTAACCAAAAATATACATGATGGACAAAGATATTAGTCATCTTTTTGTCTACCACCATCTCATTAGCTTTCCAACCTAGTGGTAGTAGCAAAGAAGAAAGTCCAAGTTTATTAAAAATACGTCTATTCATTATTTAGTTAAAATTTTGTGGAACATTAAATTGTTGTTATAATTATAAGCAAGGTGTAAGCAAATTAAAGTTTCCAATTCTTTTTGAATTTGCAATCAGATGAACTGTACAGCAAAGATAATTCACACAAGTAACATTAATTCATAAATAGACAGTTAAATGGACTTTTTATCGATATTCTTTTGTAAACTTTCATTAATGATGTGATTATGAAAAGAAAATATCATAATTTAAATTGAAAAAATGATATTAAAAACTCAATTTAATTAGATCTATTCTAAATAAAATAAATCTAAGTATAGACTTTGTCAAAAAGTGACTAAAAGTGTAAACCTTATTTATATTTGTGCAATTTTAATGATATTTTTAGAATCAAATCAATTTTACAATCGAAATGATAAAACTGAAATTTACATTTTGCCTTATTTTTCTAGCCGAAATGCTTATGGCACAAGGTCAAGGATCAGGCAGTAATATGTTGTTATACAGTGTAATAGCAGTATGTGCTATCCTAGTTATCTGGGCTATGCTAGGTCTCGCTAGCAACCTTATGAAGATAGAAGCGGGTAAACATGGTCTCGATCCTGAGAAGGAAAATTACGGTGTTTTTCCTGGTCTTTCAGATTTGTTTAAAGCAAAGAGACCTTCTTATGCTGTAGGCGGAACATTTCATAAATTTGATAAGGGATTTGATATCAACTTAGAAGGTAAACCTACAGGAAGTGTAGAAGAAGCTAATGTAACAAGATTTGCAATCAAACCAACGGATTTTAACGGCATGTCACCAATACCAAAGGTTACTGTAGAAGTAGGTGATGAAGTTAAAGCAGGAGATGTATTATTTTTTGATAAAAAGAGACCCGAAATAAACTATGTGTCACCTGTTAGTGGTGAGGTGGTTGCTGTTAATAGAGGGGATAAGAGATCCATTGCAGAAGTTGTAATCCTTGCAGACAAAAACATTTCTTATAAGAAATTCAATACACCAGATATCAATGAAATAGACAGAGCTACTTTAGTGAATTTTCTAGCCGAGAGTGGAGTTTGGCCTTTGATAAACGAGAGACCATTTGACCTAGTACCTGCTTTAGATGTAGTACCGGTAAATATATTTATTAGCACATTTGATACTGCACCTTTAGCGCCAAATACAAATGTAGTAATATCAGGAAATGAATCATCTTTCCAAAAAGGTCTTGAAGTCTTAGCTAAGTTGACAAGTGGTTCGGTTCACTTGGGCTTAGATGCTAGAGGCGATCATGCACCTGCTAATGGTTTTGTAAATGCTCAAAACGTGAAGAAACATTGGTTTGCAGGCCCACATCCTGCAGGTAATGTAGGCATACAAATTCACCATACTGCACCAATCAAAGGAAGTGATAAAGTTTGGACACTTGGTGTACAAGATGTGATTACTTTAGGGAATCTTTTCCTAACTGGTGAATACCATGCAGATAGAATAGTTGCTTTAACGGGTGGAGAATTACATACACCTAAATATGTAAAAACATACCAAGGCGCTAGTGTAGCTGATTTGGTTAAAGGTAATATAAAAGAAGGTGAAAATAGAGTTATCTCAGGTGATGTACTTTCAGGAAAACAAATAGATGCAGAATCATTTTTAGGATTCAAAGATGACCAATTAACAGTCATAAAAGAAGGAAATGATTATGAATTATTTGGATGGTTATTGCCACTTTCGCCACGTCCAAGTATCTCGGGCACAATTCCATCATTTGGTAAAGAACATGAATACGAGGCAAATACAAACACGCATGGTGAAAAGAGAGCCTTTGTAGTCACAGGTCAATATGAATCTGTATTACCAATGGACATCTATCCTCAACACTTAATGAAAGCAATCATTACCAATGACTTCGAGAAAATGGAAGGTCTAGGTATTACAGAGTTGACAGAAGAAGATGTAGCTCTTTGTGAATTTGTATGTACGTCAAAGAATCCACTACAATCTATCCTTCGTCAAGGATTAAATGCAGTGCAAGAACAATCATAAAATAATAACGACAAACGAATATATTATTAAATGGCTTTAGTAGATTTCTTTAAAAAAATAGAACCGGACAAGAAAAAGAGTCCATTGCTTCACACGGCATATGACGCTTTTTTTACGTTTGCTTTTACTCCGAATACCGTTACCAAAGGTGGAGTTCATATCCGTGATGGTATGGATTTGAAAAGACTTATGGTGACAGTAGTAATTTCCATGCAGTTGTGTTATTTATTCGGAACATACAATATTGGACATCAGCACTTTGTTGCTGCAGGTCAATATCTTGGATTCTTAGAAGGTTTCCATTTGAAACTTGCCCATGGGTTAATACAATTACTACCAATATTTATAGTAGCTCACGTGGTGGGTCTAGGTATTGAATTTTATTTCGCTGCAAAAAAAGGTCATGCCGTAGAAGAAGGTTTCCTAGTTTCTGGTGCTTTGATACCGTTGATTATGCCACCTGATATTCCATTGTGGATATTAGCAGTTTCAGTAGCTTTTGCAGTGGTTATTGGTAAAGAAGCATTCGGAGGCACAGGGATGAACATTTGGAATGTAGCCTTATTAGCAAGAGTATTTGTATTTTTCGCTTATCCGCTTACAATTGCGGGAGATGAAGTGTGGGTTTCAGGATTCGAAAAAGCAGCTCCGGGAGCTATGGCAGAATACGGATGGTTTCACACAGGTTTTTTTAATTCACTTTTTGATTGGCTTGGTTTAGATACATTCAGGGCAGGAACAGTTGTTGCAGATGGATATTCTGGAGCGACACCACTTGCCTTAGCTTACCAAGGTGGTTGGGAGAAAGTTTCATCTGTGTACTCTGAAGGTCAAATGATTTGGGGTAGTATTCCTGGTTCTATAGGTGAAACTAATAAAATCTTTATCGTTTTAGGTGCTCTAATACTAATCGTTACTAAGGTAGCAAGCTGGAGGATCATGGTAGGAATGGTAGTAGGTTTGATAGGTACTACTTGGTTACTAAACGCTTTAGGCACTACTCCATTTATGACCGTAACGTGGACTCAACATATGATGATGGGTTCGTTTTTGTTTGCAATGGCATTTATGGCAACTGACCCAGTAACAGCAGCAAGCACCAACACTGGAAAATGGATATATGGTATCTTAATAGGTTTTATAGGTATTTTGATTAGAGTAATGAATCCAGCATACCCAGAAGGATGGATGTTGGCGATTTTATTCCTTAATACTTTTGCGCCTACAATAGACTACTTTGTTATTGATTCAAACATTAAAAAAAGATTGAGCCGTGCATAGTACAAGTTACGTTATAAAATTTACGTTAGTCATGACCATCGTGGTTGCTTTTGTTTTAGCATTGATGGTAACTGGACTTAAGGACACACATAATGAAAATGAAGCGGTCTATAACAAAAAAGCAATCCTATCTGCTGTTGCAGCCCAATTGGGTAAGGATGTGGCAAGCATGCCTAATAAGGAAGTACAAGAAGTGTTTTCTGCTCAAATAGAACAAAAAGTTCTAAATATGAGTGGTGAAGAACTTACGGCTGAGCAAATCAAAGCTGCAACGGGCGGTATGTCGACAAATGCAGATAATCTTGACTTAGGTAAAGAAATGAAAAAGGAGGAGAAAGATAGAATATTGCCTCTTTATATTTTTACTGCTGCTGACAATAAAAAGTATAATATAGTGGCAGTAAGAGGGAAAGGTCTTTGGGATGAAATTTGGGGAATTATAGCGTTAGAGTCAGATTGGACTACAATCGCAGGAACTGCTTTTGACCATAAAGGAGAGACACCAGGTTTAGGAGCTGAGATTAAGGATAATCAATCTTGGGTAAACCAATTTACAGGTAAAAAAATATTTAACTCAGGAGGTGATTTTACATCAGTAAGAATCATGAAGAGTGGTGCAAAAGACAAAACTTATCAAGTAGATGGTATTTCGGGTGCAACCATTACAGCAAATGGAGTTGATGAAATGATGATGAGAGGGTTAAAATATTATGAACCTTATATTATTAAAAATAAAAAGTCATAAACTTTAAATAATTTTAGAAATGGCAGAAGTTAAAGTTTTAGAGCAGAAGGAGTCAGCATTTTCTTTCGGAAAAGAAGAAAGAAAATTACTTACCGATCCTTTAAATGATAATAATCCAATTACGGTCCAAGTTTTAGGTGTATGTTCTGCCCTTGCAGTTACTACATTACTTACTAAAGCCATCGTAATGGGCATTGCTGTGACCCTTGTCGTAGCATTTTCCAATTTTTTCATATCTTTACTAAGAAATTATATTCCCAAGCAAGTAAGGATGATCGTTCAATTAGTGATAGTAGCGTTTTTAGTTACAGTAGTAGAACTCGGACTCAAGGCAATGAATTATCCTATCTGGAAAGATTTGTCTGTTTTCATTGGACTGATAATTACCAATTGTATAGTAATGGGACGTTTAGAGGCATATGCAATGGCTAATAAACCATGGAAGTCATTTCTAGACGGAATAGGTAATGGGCTAGGGTACGCCATCATATTAGTAATTATTGCGGCAATTAGAGAGTTGTTTGGAAAGGGTGCTTTAGCAGGTTTTAAAATAATAGGACCAACTTCAGAATATGCGATCAACACTAGCCAATCTTGGTTGTTAAGTTGGTATGTACCAAATAATCTTATGGTATTATTCCCGTCTGCCATGTTCGTGATCGGTGTAATAGTTTGGGTGCATAGGGCTTACAACAAAAAATTGGTAGACATATCTTAATATTACAAATTAAAAGAAATATTTGAAATGGGAGACTTATTAAATATATTTATTAAATCAGCATTTATAGAAAATTTAGCCTTGTCTTATTTTCTTGGTATGTGTTCTTACCTTGCAGTTTCTAAAAGTGTTAAGACAGCTTTTGGTCTTGGTATAGCTGTGATTTTTGTATTGGGCATAACTATGCCAATTAACTGGCTCATTAATACAAAAATACTTGATGGCGGTATAATGGGTATGGACCTTACTTTTTTGAGATTTATACTATTTATTGCGGTAATAGCATCTATGGTGCAGTTGGTAGAGATGGTAGTTGAAAAATTATCACCATCACTATACAATGCTTTAGGAATATTCTTGCCACTTATCACTGTGAACTGTGCGATCCTTGGGGGCTCACTATTTATGGTGTCAAAAGAATATGATTTTGGACAATCTGTTGCTTTTGGTTTGGGTGGCGGTTTTGGTTGGTTCTTAGCAATAGTTGCTATTGCAGCAATTAGAGAGCGAATGCAATACTCTGCTGTTCCCGCGCCTTTAAGAGGTTTGGGGATGGCATTCTTACTCACTGGAATGATGGGTATGGCCTTTATGGGATTGATGGGGATTGACCCAGCGGCATTTTAATTAAAAAATAAAATCAATAGCAATATGTTATTTATTGGCTTAGCAGTAATAATCTTCTCTATAATAATTCTAGGGCTTTCTTATATGCTAGTTTACGCAAGAAAGAAGTTAGTACCACAAGGAGATGTGAAATTAATCATAAATGGAGATGAAGAAAACCCAATTATGGTTCAACCTGGTTCGTCACTTCTTTCTACTTTAGGTGAGCGAAATATCTTTTTACCATCAGCTTGTGGTGGTGGTGGTACTTGTGCTATGTGTGAGTGTCATGTATATTCTGGTGGAGGTGATGTTTTGCCTACAGAAATGAATCACCTTACGCGTAAAGAAGCTGCGGAAGGTATGAGACTTGCTTGCCAAGTAAAAGTAAGAGAGAATATGAATATCGGTATTCCAGAAGAAATATTTGGTATTAAAAAATGGGAATGTGAAGTTGTGTCCAATTACAACGTTGCGACATTTATCAAAGAATTTATTGTAAAACTTCCTGAAGGCGAGACCCTTGATTTCCAAGCTGGCGGATACATTCAGGTAGATGTGCCACCTGTGACGGTTGACTTTAAAGATATGGACATCACGGCACATCCAAAATATCATGATACTCCTGATAAATTTCAAGCGGATTGGGATCAGAATAAAATGTGGGATCTTAAGATGGTTAATGACGAAACTATTTTTAGAGCGTACTCAATGTCCAATCACCCTGCAGAAGGTAATATTGTTTCTTTGACCATTAGGATTGCAACTCCGCCTTTCAAATTTAAGTTTGGTGCGGATGGAAAAAGACAATGGGATGGTTATGAGCCAGTAAATCCAGGTATTTGTTCATCTTATGTATTTTCAAGAAAACCTGGCGACAAAGTGACGATTTCAGGTCCTTATGGCGAGTTCTTTATCAAGCCAACCCAAGCAGAAATGTTGTACGTTGGTGGTGGAGCTGGTATGGCACCAATGAGATCACATCTATATCACTTGTTCCTTACCTTAAAAACTGGTAGAAAAGTAACTTTCTTCTATGGAGGTAGAACCAAAAAAGAGTTATTCTACGTAGAAGAATTTAGAGAAATAGAGAAGCAATTTCCTAACTTTAGATTTGCAGTTGCACTAGATAATCCACTTCCTGAAGATAATTGGACACTTAAAAAAGATCTTAATGATCCAGAAGGTGATGGATTTAAAGGCTTTGTGCATAATGTAGTAATTGAACAATACCTAAGTAAACATCCAGCACCTGAAGAGATAGAAGTATATTTCTGTGGTCCACCGATGATGAACCAGTCAGTGATCAAGATGGCAGACGATTGGGGTATTCCTGAGGAAAATGTAGCATTTGATGATTTTGGTGGATAATTGATTATCCTGATAAATAAGCGAAAAAAGGGAATCAGAAATGATTCCCTTTTTTATTTGATTTGCAAACTTGTATACAAAATTTGAAATGTTTTTGGACTTGTAAATTTGTTTGCAAGATATGGCGTTTTTGACATTTTATTAAATTATTATAGATATGATTTTAGCAGGGTTTGCCATAGACTGGTCTCTATTAGGTACCATATTTTTTGGAGCTGTATGTGGTTATATTGCTAGTAGAATTTTAGGTGGTGATGGTTTTGGTTTTTTGGGTAATATTACAGTAGGTATTATAGGCGGTTTCATAGGTACTTGGGTAGTAAAGATTGCCAAAGTACCCATGTTAGAAGGATTTTTTGGCAATCTAATTACATCTGTTGGCGGCGCTATTATCTTGATCTTTTTTATTGAAGTTATAAAATACTTGCAACGAACTAATAAGTCAAAATCTAGAACTCGTCGTTGATCTAACGTCACAATGAAACTTAGCTTGTAGGCTTTTCAGAAGGCGGTAGACTAGCATGAAATTCGTTTCTGATTCTTTCGCAATATTTGTCCAATAGATGTAAAATCTTATTTCTATCTTTTCCTAGTAGAATGAGACCAATATGATGTTTTTTATTCATTCTCCAGACAATTTCCTTATCTTCAAAACTTGAATTGTCAGGGTGTTCATATTTGGATAACGAAACTATTATTCCTGCATGATCTTGTCTCACCTTAGGCAACTTATACTTTTTACCACTAAAAACTGCTGCTTCAATTTTGGCCCACTCTGACCATAGATTGATACCTGAAGCATATTGAACCATCTCTGCAAGATTCGCTCCGCCTACACGTGATGCGGTCTCAAGAAAATAGTACTTCCCATCTTCATTACATTTAATAAATTCGCTATGAGATGCGCTGTATTGCATTCCAAAAGCTTTCATGACATCTACATTTAGTTTTTGCAAAGCAATGTCTTCTGGGCTTCCTATTTCGATTGTATGGGATCTGAATATTCCACCCCCATGTGCAACTTCAAACGGTGTGTCAAGGTATTGACTTACTCTAGAAAATATTACTTTACCTTCATAGGTCAATGAGTCTACATGATAAACTGCGCCAGGTGCAAATCGCTCCAGTAAATATTCATGTCTTTCTCCCCCTAACGTATTAAGAACTTCCCAAAGGTGATCTTTATTATAAATCTTTGTTATCCCTGTTGCAGAAGCTTGCATTCTTGGCTTTACAAGCCATGGTGCAGGAACTGTATCTGCAAAATGATTGATATCTGCATCATGAAAAAGAGCGGTAAATTGGGGTACAGGGACTCCTTCTGTTTGCGCTTTTATTCGCATAGCTAGCTTGTCTCTAAAATATCTAGCAGTAGTCTCACCCATCCCTGGAATCCTAAAATACTCTCGAAGAAATGCAACATGTTCTACATCAAAATCATCAAGGGCTACAAAAATATCAAATTTTGTGCTTCTCATTTTGTGTGCTAATCCGCCAATAAGATGAGATTCTGGCCATTGCCCTTTTTCGTCTTCCACCATATAAAAAGTCTCGTCAATGCTTTCCCACGGCCATGCTTCGTACTCTAGTTTTTTAGATGTTAGTAAAAATACATTGTGGCCATCTTCTTTGGCGCCACGCATGAAGTCTTCGCCTTTAAAATAGCGAGAAATACATAAGATATTTAATGGATTCGTTGACATGATTCTTATTATTTGTGTCAAATATAAGCATATGTTTTAAATTCCAAAGTTAGGATTATTAAATTTTATATTTCTTTGGTGAGGCAGTACTTTTTTGATGTCATATTTACATAGCGAAAGGAATATATTTCACTAATTCATTTATAAAATGAGCAAAATAGTATCTCTTATCAGCGTTTTTTGACAGGAATATTTAAGAAAACTAGATAAATTCAAGAGTAAATGGGGTCAGAATTTATTTTTCCACATCATACTTTCTACGGGCTTGTCAGTCCGTTGATTGTATTTAGCATTAGATTTTTTGTTGTAATAATTTTTAATATCTCCATCTACTTTGAAATAAATGAGTTGTCCAACAGGCATACCGGCATAAACTCTAACAGGCTGAACACAAGATATCTCGAGCGTCCAGGTATTGCAAAATCCAACGTCTCCCTTTCCTGCAGTAGCATGAATGTCTATACCAAGTCGACCAATACTAGATTTACCTTCTAGAAAAGGTACAGTATGATGCGTTTCAGTATATTCTTCTGTGACACCTAGATAAAGTGTACCTGGCATCAATACGAATCCTTCAGGACCAATTTCAAAATGACGAATAGTGTTATGCTTTTTAGCGTCGAGTTCGTGGTTTTCATAGACTGCAAGCCATTTTCCCAAATGCACATCGTAAGAATTTGTTCCTAAACAATCGGGTCTATATGGATCAATGACAATATTGCCATCTTCGATGCTTTTTAAAATTTCGACGTCCGTAAGTATCATCTTTTTGAAAATTTGTGCGAAGATAATAATTTTTTAAGAAATCAGCTATGTAACTTCTGTAACAAACAAGGAACTTAATACCCTTTACCTTTGTCTTATAAATAGAAATATAATCAACAAAAATATAAAATGAAATATTCAGAAATAATTAATAGTGAGACGCCAACATTAGTCGATTTTACTGCTACTTGGTGTGGTCCGTGCAAAGCTATGGCACCTGTATTGGAACAATTGGCTGCAAAAGTGGGAGAGAAGGCAAGAATTATAAAGATAGATGTAGATAAGAACCAATCACTTTCGCAAGAACTCAAAATTCAGGGTGTGCCAACGTTTATTTTATACAAAAAAGGTGAAATTATGTGGAGGCAGTCAGGCATGCAGTCTTTGACATTTTTAGAATCGTTGATCGAAAAAGCTCAGTAACCTTCAAAGTGCATACAAAACAGAAGTTAAGTTAATTGTTATTTTGTATTATTGGTAGCTTGGTCTTTCAAAAACTCATTACAGCTAAGTACCTTGATTTCAGAAAAGTAATAAGCATCTTTGTCTTCTGTCACAATATAAGTACAACTTGAAGCCAAAGCGGAATAATATTGCATTCCATCTTCTACTTCGTGTATAGAAGCATTATCTACCGCTTGCCTAATAGTTTTATCATCCACTGTGGTTACTTTGATGTGGTCTAATAGTAGTTTTATTTTCTTTTTTGCTAAAGAAGTACCACTTTTTTTCTCAGCAAAATAAAATCCAATAGCCAAACAAATTGATGATGTAAAAAGATCAAAATCACGTCTATCTGCCAAACTCAAAACTCTTGCTGCGTCCGAAAATAAAGGATATTCCTTGTTCATTACAGCAACCAACACATTGACATCGATAAAAACTCGCTTCATAATTAAGGATTACTTAGACTTTTTTGAGTCAAAATACTCGCTGCGAAGTTTTTTGGATGACTTTGGTTTTGTTTTGTATTCTGCTTGACCTTCAGCAGCCATCATCACCCAATCAGCTATAGGTAAGTCTTCTAGATTAGGGTAAGACTTGTCTGATAGCTTACTATATAGAAACTCTGTAAGGCGAGATAAACTTATATTATTTTTCACCGCAAATATTTTTGCTTTATTAATGACGTCATTGTCTAGAGAAAGGGTTAGCTTAGCATCCATTTTTATATGTTTGTACGTAAAGGATATTTTTATTATACGTAAACATAGTTTTGAATAAGGAAGTTCAATAAAGGTACATTTTTTTAAAGAAATATTAATCTCGATCACAAAATCACAAAATCACCACATCACTCAATATCTCAATCTTTCCACATCACCACTTTGAATTGCTGCTTTTCCTTATCGTTAATAAGATCTGTACGCGGATGTAATTTTAGAATTCTTGGTATTCCCGAACCCAAACCTTTGTATGGGAGTATTTTCGTTGCATACCCAAGCATGATGGGATTTCGTGCTATTGCCGTACTATGTTTGATATTTTCGATGGTAAGATGATTGACCAAAGTACCTGGGCTTATGATCTCTACTCTGTTTGCAAATATTAAAATTTGTATAGTACTCAGTCTGGAATAATCTCTGTGAATGAGTGCATTTATAATTGCCTCTTGCAAAGCTTCCCGATGTATTTCTTGAATCCCCAAGCTGTTAAATCCTTGATTTCCTTGTTTTTTGAGTAGATTGGAAGAGACGAAATTTAAAGAACGTTGGAACTGGATATCTATGGTACCATCTATATCTTCGTTAGAAATATAATCACTATCTGTAATGTCCGTCCCATAAAAGTGCACAGCCTTGATAATGAACATAGGCTTGAAAGTCTGTGGAGAGCGACCAAAAAACATTAGTCCCACTAAGTTTAAGTGACTTTCATGAGCCAACTTTAAATTATTCAGTAATTGTGTCAGACTGATCTGATGGGATTCTAAATGTTCGATAACGGTTGTTTCGTATTGTTTTTCAAAATACAAATAAAACAATCCTTTGTTAATCTCTGTATCGGCTTTTGTCCCAAATTCTGGTAATTCTTCCGTTAAGTAGGATTGACTGGAGGTTTGACTTCGCAAAATTTCTTCAGAAGACATAGCTCTTTTGTCGGCACCTGTACGCATTAAGTACTTACCAGATTTAGTTCTGTAAGGCTTTTGAATACCTTTTGAAACATTAATTACTAGGACTAATTTTTCATCAACTATCAAAGAATCGGTTTTAACAAATATCTGTGGAACACATAACTCTGTTGTTGCGTTAGATATATGATTATTGATATCTCTTGTATTTTCTAAACCATAGATGTGGGCTTGACCTGATTTGTCTTCTTCCACTCCAACGATGATCATTCCACCATCAGTATTTGCCATTGAGACCATTTCTTCTGCAAGACTATCAGCTCGATCTATTTGCCTTTTGAATTGGACTGTCGTCGTTTCTCCGGATCTTAATATACTTATAAGTTCATCTTCTGTCATATCACATTATATTTGATCCATTATCAACAAAATCTCTAAGCATAGGGTTTTGAAGGCCAGACATAACTTTATTGGCTGCATTAATTATAGTTTCGTTAAACTTACCACTTAAAGCTTCTTTTGTAAACCACTTTACTGCTTCTTCACTACTTATTTTGGCAATATTTTTTCTGGTCTCATTGAGTTGCTGCCAAAACGTTTTGGATGAAGATTTATCTTGTGGCGTATTTTGTACAGATTCCAATTCCGAGATCATTTTTTCAATCTCTGCCTGTTTATCTACTGAGAAATTGTCTTTGTTTTGTTTTAGTAACTCAAGTAGTTCGTTTGTATGTTGTTTGATCAAAAATATTTGGCCAGCATACATATCGCCACCTATATGATAGTTGTTTTGTTCTGTTATGTACTGTACAGTATTGTTTTTACTTTCAAATCTTCCTAACAATTCATCAATATTATATTTTTTTCCATCTTCGCCAATGTAATCATTTACGCCGTTTATCTTATTGGCAATAAGCTGCTTGTATTTAACAGATACATCGCTGTTATTTCCTAAACCTATCATTTCATCCACTACCAAGCCAGGTCTTTTGCCATGAAACTCTCTAAAAACCTTTCTAATTTCAAGAAAAAATTCAAAATATTCACCTCTGGATTTATCGCCACTTACCCAAAGATCTATTCGATTTTTGATGGTTGTCTGTTCCACCAAAGCAAATTGTCCATTTTGTTCTAATACTACACCATCTTGACTATATAATTGATCTTTGACCAATCCAAACATCCTTGAGATAAAAGCAGGCATGATGGTAGATGGGATAAATGACTCATATCTAAAGAAGAAGTGAATGGCTTCCTTCTTATATTGACTGGCATTAAAATTCTGAACATAATCTAAACCAAATGCCCTAGGAATAAATATTCTTCCTGTTTGTTCATCCTGGTATCCCATATCAAACTTTCTTATCATCTGAATAAGGTAATTGTAATGATGTTTTGGATATTCAAACTGATGTTCTTCCGTTTTTTGAAGGATGGTTTCAAAGTCCTTTTCTGTGATGATACCTCTGAGTTGTTTGGTTCTTTCACTTACCAATATCCGATACACACCATCACTAAGCCATTCTGGATTGAGTATCTGCAGATTGCGCAAACTCAAATCATCAAAGTATCTCACTGTACCTAAATTATTTAAATATCCGAGTAGGTCGTTATCAGACTGTGCATCCAAGCCCTTTTCTCGACATATTGCTTCATAAGTGTCATGGCTGATATAGGGTTTGTCTGCAAAAAAAGCACTTTCTAAATATTCCTTGACTGCCAAGTAAGTAACGGGAACGGGTCTGTGAATATGTGGCATTTCCAATAATTCCTTTTGAATAGCTTGTCTCATATTTTCTAATATGGGAAAATAAGAAGGATTCAACTCTTTATGCCCCTTGAGCAATGAAACCTTGAATACGCCTTTGATCAATGAGTTTCCATCTTTGTCTTTATGTGTTTCTTGCAGTCTTTTGACACCCATTTCGTAAGATGGATTTTCTTCTATTCTGTTGACCACAATGATGATTGGTGAATCAGGTGCATAAGATTTAATCTGCTCTATGTATTTATCAGGCAATTCGTCTTTTCTTGCATTCAGTACCATCAGGTATAAGGTGTCCTGAGTAAGAAAAAACTGATGTACTGTACTTTGTATATCCTGACCACCAAAATCCCAAATATTAATCCTATAGTTTGTTTGATTACCCTTTACGATCCACCTTTCTATAGTAAAGCCTTGTGTAGTTGATGGTACAGTAAAAGGTTTGCCTTGCAGGTAATTCATCAAAGTAGTTTTGCCACTCTCTGGCTCTCCGATGATGATAAGTTTGGCTTCATTAATGGGGCGAGAACCTTTTTTCCGCTCTATTTCGTATTTTTCAAAATACTCCAAAATCGCTTCGTTACCTTTTTCTATTGCAAGAGTTAATGTATCATCGATTGGGTTGTTTTTAATTAAAATTCTATCATTTGGAGAATCATTTGTAAGTAATAATTGTTTTCCTTCCTGAATCAAATACTTAAGATGAGAGAAATCAACAATATTATTATAACTTAAGTCAAGATATCTTAAACTATAAAAATTTTTTAACGAAGATATATCACTTATTTTGTTGTCATATAATTCAAGTGTAATTAATTTATTAAGATTTGATAAAGGCGAAACATCATTAATATTATTGACACTTAAGTCTAAAACATTCAACTCTTTATGTTTTGTTAATGGTCTTATATTCTCAATTTCATTTCTACTTAAACCTAATATTTTTATTTTCCTTAAATCCGATAGTGGTTTTAAATCACGAATTCGATTACTATCTAAATCGAGCCTTTTTAATTCTTTCAAGTTTGACAGAGGAGATAAGTCAACGATTTTATTACCTTTAATATTTAAATAAGTTAAATTTACCAATTGTGACAATGGTTCTAAGGTTTTAATTCTATTTCCATATAAGTTAAGCTCTTCCAGTTTTTTAAGAAATGAAAAAGAACTAATATCACTTATTTTATTAACACTTAAATCCAGCAATTTTAAAAAAAGTAAAGCCTTTAATGGATCTAGATCAGATATATTGTTTTGCCTTAAATTTAGTGATACAAGTCCATCGAATTTCTTTATATAAGAAATGTTCACTATTTTGCACCTTTCTAGACTTAGTTCTTTAATTGACCTTAAGTTCTTCAAATCTGAGAAATTAATAGATTCAATCTCATTTAAAATCAACTTCTCTAAAAATTGTAAGTTCTTCAAGGTTGAAAAATCTAAATTTCTATTTGCGCTAAGATCTAATGTTCTTAAGGAGCTTAAACTATTTAAAGGTGTTGCATCAATTACATTGTTAACCCCAAGATTTAAAATAGATAAATTAGATAATTTATTTAAAGCTGAGATGTCTGATATGTTATTACCTCCGAGATCAAGAACCCTCAAATTTTTAAATTCTATTAATGGAGCTACATTTTCTAATTTTTTGTTCAAGATAGTCAACTCCGTCACCTTCTCCCCATCCCATTTATAATAATCAACATGATCTATCCCAAGCGCTTGCTCTAACTTCAATATTTCCTTAGGTTTGTCTTCCATCAATGGTATTATTTATAATGCAAATTTACAATACTTTTCCACAATATCGGCATTTGCTGACACTAAACCTTATAGGTTTCCAAAACCTATAAGGTTTGAACAAACTCCACACTCTCTACCCAATGTACTGCCTTCCGTCCAGCAAAATCAGCAATCTGATGGCGACAGGAGAAACCATTGGCAACAATTAAGGTATCTTTATCCGCTTTGTTGATAGTCGGAATTAAAACCAAATCTGCTATCTTTTTGGATACATCGTAATGTTCCACTTCATAGCCGAAGGAGCCTGCCATACCACAGCAGCCACTATCGGGTTCGTGACATTGGGCAGTCGTAGCGTTGTAGATGGATTTCATACCACTAGTTCCAAATGATGCTTTCTGATGGCAATGTCCGTGGAGTAGGATATCTTTGGACTTAGATACAAATTTACCTTTGAGTTGTCCTGAAGATAGGGCATTGGCTAGGAAAACATCGATGGCCATGATATGATTCTTGAGATTATCAGCTAGATTGGTGTCTTCGATCAGATCAGGTAGGTCATCTATAAGCGCAGAAGTACAAGATGGTTCACAGACTACGATTTTTATACCTTGAGAGATGAATGGTATAAGTTTTTCTGCAACTCTAGTACCTTCTGATTTTGCTTCTTTAAGAAAACCATTGGATATCCTAGGGCGCTGACAACAACCTACTGATGCCATCAACACATCATAACCACAATCTGTCAGCAATTTGATGGCTGCGCGTCCTACCTGTGGCTCGTGGTAGTTGATGTAGGTATCGGCGAAGAGTGCTACTTTATTTTTGCTTCCATTAGATTTATAATTATTTTTGTACCAAACTTCTAACGTTTCATTGGTATAGGATGGCAAGGTACGGCGACGATCTACTTTGAGTATTTTTTCGGCAGCGTATTTAAAGATGGTTGTTCCTTGTACAAAATTTACAAAAGGTGCTTTCCATCCGGCTATTTTAGATACCATTTGAAAATTTGCGTTGATAGCCTTTTCACGCCAAGTGATGTTGCCTTCATCATATTTTTTCTGGAGTACCTCACTCTTGAGTTTGGCCATATCTACATTGGAAGGACACTCTGATTTGCAGGCTTTGCAGGATAGACAAAGGTCGAGAGTCTCCAGTATTTTGGGATCGGTTAGCTTTGTAAAACCCAATTGACCAGAAATACCTAATCGCAATGCATTGGCTCGTCCGCGGGTACTATCGTCTTCATTGCTTGTAGCTTTGAAGCTCGGACACATCGTGCCGCCTATGTGATTGCGACAAGCACCCACGCCCGAACAGTTGTGGACCAATGCTTCGAAGGAATGATCTTTTCGGTATTTATAGACAAAATTGTATTTGTTATCTTTGTAATCGGCACCATATCGCAGGTGCTGATCCATAGGTGGTACGTCGATGATGATGCCTGGATTGAGCAAGTATTTCTGATCAAAAATAGTCTTGACATCCATCAGACATTGATATACTTCGTCACCGAAAAAATCTCTCAGTCTGTGTCCACGATTACGCCCGTCACCATGTTCGCCAGACCACGCTCCTTTATATTTTTTGACCATGTGGAAGACTTCATCAGATATCATTTTCATAAGGTCAATATCTCCCGGATCAGTCATGTCTAGCGAAGGTCTCACGTGTAGGACGCCTACACTCGCATGTGCGTAGAGAATAGTTTCGACTTTGTATCTATCGCAAAGGTCGAGTACATCCTGTATATAATCCGCCAAATGTTCTAATGGTATAGCTTGGTCTTCTATAAAAGGAATGGGTTTTCTACCTGAAGGATCACCCATCAGCAAGCCAAGACCATTTTTGCGCAATGCCCAAGAATCTTCCAATTCACTAGCTGTACGGAGAATTGGATAGGCATAAGCCGTACTATTTTGTTGTAGCCAAGCCGTAAATTCTGTGATTTTCTGTTCGAGTTCATCTTGTGATAGACAGAAAAACTCTACAGAAAGAGTCGCTTGAGGCTCTCCGACGATCAGTCTATGGTGGAGACTTTTGGTCATATTGTTTTTG
>DAOLFJ010000043.1:0-22835 GCA_035326365.1 Saprospiraceae bacterium
GAACCATAACCTATTGATTAGCAACTAAGAAAATTTTTAAACATACTCTTATTTTTATGAGGTCAACAGATCAAGTACCCAAGTAATTTTTCAAAAGTTTACTTCTTGATACGGATCTTAGTTTATTTATTGCTTTATCTTTTATCTGTCTCACCCTTTCTCTAGTAAGACCGAATTTATCTCCTATATCTTCTAGAGACATTGGATGCTCTATACCAATACCGAAATAAAGTTTAATAACATCACTTTGTCTTTCTGTAAGTGTATTAAGAGATCTTTCTATTTCTTTTCTTAATGAATCTCTGTACTCAAGTGCAGCATCTGTATCAGGTGTACTATTGTTTTCTAGTACATCCAATAGTGAATTGTCTTCACCATCCACAAATGGCGCATCCATAGACACGTGTCTAGCTGCAACACCTAATGTAGTTTCGACTTCTTCAGTAGGGATCTCTAGCAATTCAGCAAGTTCTTCTGGAGAAGGCTCACGTTCGAATTCTTGCTCAAGTTCAGAAAACGCCCTATTAATTTTATTTAGCGACCCTACCTTATTTAATGGTAATCTTACGATCCTAGATTGTTCAGCAAGTGCCTGAAGGATTGATTGTCTAATCCACCAAACCGCATAAGAGATAAATTTAAAACCTCTTGTTTCATCAAATCTTTGAGCTGCTTTTATCAGACCTAAGTTACCTTCATTTATAAGGTCACTTAAAGAAAGTCCTTGATTTTGGTATTGTTTCGCTACAGAAACAACGAATCTCAAGTTTGCTTTAGTAAGTCTTTCTAAGGCTTCTTGATCACCTTCTTTGATTTTTTGTGCGAGATCCACCTCTTCTTCAGGAGTTAGCAAATCAACCTTGCCTATCTCTTGAAGATATTTTTCGAGAGATTGACTCTCACGGTTTGTTATTGATTTAGTTATTTTTAACTGTCTCATTATTAAATTTTATACCGATTTCGATGGTGTTTTTTGAAAAGAGCCGCAAAGATAATACTTTTAACACTTAAAAATCAATTAATTAACAGTTTCTCTTAAAATATTTTCATTACAAAATAAAATAAAAAATATTTTTAATGCTTAATTATACTGCAATAGAAACTTTTATATGGTGCATTGTGTTTGTATTTTGGTGCGCTCGTCGTTCAAAACCATGTATATTAATAAAATATTTATAAAAAAAGTTCATTTCTTTTGACAATTGGAAAAATTATTTTTTATTGCGTCCTTATTATAAAAACCATCTTATAACCGAACCATATTTTAAATGAAAAGAGTAAAATTAGATTTAGAATTTATATTCAGAGCGTCACCCGCCATTATTTACACTTTCATTACCACTTCTGAATGTTTGGTGAGGTGGTACTGCGACGAAGTAGACATTACAAACGAAACTTTTACATTTTATTGGAGTGGAAGTAGCGAAGTCGCTTATCTTATCGATGATATTGAAGAAGAAAGAGTAAGAATGAAGTGGGAGGATGCCGACGATCCGGAAGAATATCTTGAGTTCAGAATGTACAAGTCTGACATTACCAATGAAACCATCCTTGAGATCACAGACTATTGCGATGCAGATGAAGTTCAGGAAATATCTGACCTTTGGGCAACTCAAATGGTAGAACTCAAAAAAGAGTGTGGAGGATAATTTTTTATTGACAACCTTTTAATTCATTCATTGAAATTTATAGCTAAAACACTCGAAGGACTAGAAGATATTCTGGCAGCAGAGCTTACCAATATTGGCGCCGAAGATGTCGTTGTGCTGAAAAGAGCCGTTGCTTATTCTGGCAACGCTTTATTGATGTACAAGTCCAATCTTTTATTAAGAACCTGTCTGAAGGTATTGGTCTTCATGAAAGAATTTGAAGTCAAAGATGAAACCGATCTTTACAACGAAATCAAAAAAATAGCTTGGGAAGAGTATTTTGACCTAAACGATACGTTTGCTATTGATTCGGTGGTAAATTCGGAAAAATTTAGACATTCTAATTTCGTTGCCCTAAAGGTGAAAGATGCTATTGCAGACAGATTTAGAGAAAAATATGGCGAAAGACCAAATGTCAACACTACAGATCCTACTTTAAAAATAAATGTTCACATCAGGGAAAACACAGTTACCTTAAGTCTCGACAGTAGCGGTCAGTCGCTCCATATGCGTGGATATCGCAAACATATGGTGGATGCACCGATTAATGAAGTCTTAGCAGCAGGTATGATTTTGCTTTCAGGTTGGACAGGAGAACGACCATTGATAGACCCTATGTGCGGTTCGGCTACCATTCTTTGTGAAGCAGCCAAAATTGCTCTAGATATGCCACCCAATGCACCAGATAGAGAGTATGCTTTCAAAAAATGGAAGACGTATGATGCGGATTTATGGGAGATGGTATGTGATGAAGCCCAAGCCCAAATCAAACAATCTTGTCCATCTATAAAAGGATACGATATCAACCAAAAAGCTGTCACCGCTTCTATTGAAAATATAAAGTTTGCTGGTCTAGAATCTTTTATCTCTATCGAAAAAGAAGATTTTTTCTATTTGGAAGGTTCCACGGATACTACTTTAATATTTAATCCACCTTACGACGGCAGACTTAAAGAAGATGATGTCGTAGAGTTTTACAGATTCATAGGTGACAAACTCAAACAGTCATTTAAAGGTTGTAGTGCGTGGATTATAAGTGGGCATATGACTGCTATAAAAAATGTGGGTCTCAGACCATCGACCAAAAAGAGCTTGCTTAATGGAAGTATTCCTTCTCTTTATTGTAGATTTGATATGTATGATGGTAGCAAAAAAGCAAAATGGCAACATCTGCAAACAGAAAAACCTGAGACAAATGCTTAAAATGATGAGGAAAGCAAGATTTGGATTTGTAATTTTTGTAATAATGGCGTTTTCAAAATGGGGAAGTAGTCAGTCAGAACTTAAAATCCACAATGATTCCATAAGATTTGATTCATTATTATCCACACAATCATTCAAACCATCTTTTAGCCTACCCCAAACCTCTAAATTTACTATAAAATCATTTGATGCATCTACCCTACCCGTGTTTTGTAAAATAGAACACAAAATTGAATCCGTTAGTAAAATAGCTTTCAGATTCAGACTCGGAGAATTAAATTATGTTAATATGCTCGAAAATAAACAATAATTACTTAACTTTGTCTATTCAAATCACTTTTTCAACCATATGTTTATGAAATCAATATTGAATTTTGCATTATTAGTTTTTGTTTTTAGTCTCGTACTTGTTTCTTGTAAAAAAGACCCAGAAACTACTACAGGGTGTAATGATAGTGCAGCTGATAATTACAATGCATCCGCTACTGTAGATGATGGTACTTGTACATACCAGAAAAGGTATATAGGTGAGTACGTTGGTGATATAAAATGTCCAGGTACTTTTTCTGCTGTGTTTTCTATGGCTGACCTTTCTATTATAGAAACTATTGATAAAAAAACAGTAAATATTATAATTCAGACCACTATCGGACCAATTCCAGTATTAGGAAACATAACAAAATCTGAATTAAATGTAGATCAACCAATTCCTGACTTATCAATCAAACCAAGTGACATTTTGGCTGGAGCTAGTGAAACACCTATAAAAGCTGATGCTGAAATAAAGTCAGTATTAACGCTAAGTGAAGATGGAAAAATTTTGACTGGAATCCTAAAGATTAAACTAACAACCAAAGAAGCAACAACTGTAAATGGCTTTCCTATACCTGTTGGATTTACCTTAAGTGATGAATGCCCTTTCACAGGCACAAAAAAATAATAATTGCTTTCAATGACAAAACGAATGCCTTATATTTGTTTTGTCATTGAAGCACATATCCACCCTTCTCTTTCTAAACAAATATTTAGTTTAAGTCCTGCTTGACTGTATGTATTAATGACCAATTCTTTGTCATCAGCTAAAACACCAGAAAGTAGTAAAATACCTCCATCTTTAAGCCTATCTACCAAAGGTGTGACATATCTCACAAGGATATTTCTATTAATATTTGCAAGGATCACTTCATATTTGGTGTCAGGAGCATCGGCAAGGTCTCCACATATTGATGTTACATTTTCCACATGATTTATCTCACTATTTTCTATAGTATTCAGATAAGACTCTTGTTCTATATCTATGGCGTCAATGTAACTTGCTCCAAGTTTAGAAGCTAAAATGGCTAAAATTCCTGTGCCTGCACCAAAGTCAAATACATTTTTCCCATTAAAATCAATGCTTTCCATTTGTTTTATCATCATGTACGTCGTCGCATGATGGCCTGTACCAAATGCCATTTTGGGGTTGATGACAAGATCGTGTTTAATATTTGGATCAGCTGGATGGAATTCAGCTCTAATTTGACAAAAATCATCTACAATGACTGGCTGAAAAGATGCTTCCCATATTTCATTCCAATTTTGTGGTTGGATTTCATCGACTTGAAAATTATCCGTAAATAAATTTATCGTTTCAGCTATTTGTACTTTCACATCATCAGTTAGTTCTTTGTTATGAATGTAGCCAACCATGTGGTCGTCATTTTCTTCAAAAGACTCAAATTCGAATTGGGTTAAAAGTCCTAAAAGCGCTTCATCCGTTGAAAATATGGTGTAAGAAAAATAAATATCCATAAAATTTATCTGATTTAGGCACAGCAAATTATAGAACTTACTGTCTTTTCGTTTGTAAAAATGAACATTTAGACATATTGCCAAATGTATGTACTAAGAATAGATCTCTTTTGTCGCAGATTTGAAAGTATTGAGCATAAGACCTACCACAGTCATTGGGCCTACTCCACCTGGTACTGGAGTTATGTAGCTCGCCCTACTTTTCACCTTTTCAAAATCTACATCTCCTACTAGGCTACTTCCCGACGGTATTGCATCATTTTCTACCCTATTAATACCTACATCAATAATGACTGCATCTTGACGTACCATTTCTTCTTTAATAAAACCGGGGATACCAATGGCTGCAATAATTATATCTGCTTGAAGGAGAATTTCTTTTAGATTTTTGGTTTTGCTGTGGGTGAGTGTAACCGTTGCATCACCTACTTTAGACTTCCTAGACAATAATATGCTGATAGGTGTTCCTACAATATTGCTCCTACCTACAACTACCACATGTTTTCCAGCAGTTTCTATATTATATCTTTCTAATAAAATAGTGATACCATATGGCGTTGCTGGCAAAAAACAAGGCAATCCTTGCGCCATTCTGCCGAAATTGACAGGATGAAAACCATCTACGTCTTTTCTGAAATCGATAGCCAGAGTGACTTTTACTTCGTCTATATGTTTTGGTAAGGGCAATTGGACAATAAATCCGTCAATATCAGGATCATTATTTAGAACTTCTATCTGATGTAAGACTTCCGATTCTGTAACTTCAGAGGGCAATTTTATTAATGTAGATCTAAATCCAACCTGATCACAAGACTTTACTTTATTGCCTACATAAGCTTTGCTTGCTGGATTATCACCTACTAATATTGCAGCCAAATGGGGAACACGACCTGCTTTAGCTTTATACTCTATCACATCTTGTTTCAGTGCATTTTTTATCTCTTCTGCTACTGCTTTGCCATCTATTAGTTTCATAAGGGGGATTATATTTCAGAGCACAAGATAGGTCAATTCATTTTTGTTCTGAATATTTTAATTCAAAACTTTTTCTCAATTAATAAAATTAGTAATAATTCTATTCGATTTTATTCGTAGCAAGCTCTATAAAATTAACAGCTTCGTCCAATGTAAATCCATCTTTCACATCAAAATCTCCGATCTTTTCTCTCCTTAACGAACCCAAATAAGCGCCAGATTCACAAGCTTTTCCAAAATCGTGAGCCAAGGAACGAATGTATGTCCCCTTACTGCATCCTACTACAAAACTTAAAATAGGAAAATTTCTATTATCAATATTAAAACTATTGATCGTAATTGCTCTTGATTTCATTTCTACATCTTTTCCTCTACGAGCTATGTCATAAGCCTTTTGACCATCTATTTTAATGGCAGAATAAATAGGTGGAATCTGATCTGTTGGCCCGATAAAACTTTGCCTAGCAGTCTCCATGATTACATCTGTAATATGATCCGTTGGAAAATGCTCATTTGCTGGCACTTCACTATCATATGTAGCAGTCGTCGCTCCGAGAATTATTGTGCCAGAGTAAAGCTTATCCTTCGCTTGAAGCGAGTCTATATCCTTGGTCAATTTTCCAGTACAAATAAGTAGTAAACCTGTTGCTAATGGATCTAATGTACCTGCGTGCCCAACTTTAATTTTTTTAACGCCAAGTCCATGTTTTATTTTAAATCGTAGTTTGTTGACCACATCAAAGGATGTCCATTCTAATGGTTTGTCTATGAGTAGAACTTGTCCCAACTGAAAATCTACATCTGCTGGATTGGTAGATTTTGTGATGATTTGATTAGTGGAGATAGACATAAGCAATACCGGCTATCCCGACGATTAAACAGTAATAAGCAAAATATTTGAGTTGGCTATTTTTTACAATTTGGATCATCCAAGTACATGCAAAAATCCCTGTTATAAAAGAAACAACAAACCCTGCAGAAAGCGCAGATATCGATGTTGTATCAGAAGTGAGATCCCCATCTAATAAGTCTTTTGCCATTTTACCAAAAATAAGTGGAACTACCATTAGAAAAGAAAAACGTGCTGCTTTCGCCCTATCAATTCCCAATAAAACACTCGTTGCAATCGTTGCTCCTGACCTACTTATGCCTGGAAGTATTGCTATAGCTTGCGCAATTCCAACTTTGACAGCACTGGTAAATGTGACATCATCAGATGAAGTTTTTGCTCTATCGGCTACAAAAAGTAACAATGCTGTCAGTAACAGCATGCAACAAACCAACAGGATATTCTGACTGAAGAGTGCTTCTAGTTGTTTCTCAAGTAAAATACCAACGGCTGCTGCAGGTATCATGGAGAATATTATTTTATACGCAAATGACTTTTCTTCATTGTGTCCTTTACTAAAAAACTTAGTTATGATCTCCAAAATATCTTTTCTAAATACAAATACTGTAGCTGAGGCAGTTCCAAAATGAAGGACAACGGTCATCAGAAAACTATCTTGTGGCAAAGCATCGTCACCCAATATATACTTGGCTAATTCTAGATGACCACTACTACTTACAGGCAAAAACTCCGTAAGGCCTTGGACAATCCCAAGTATTATGGCATTAATGATATCACTCATAAATGATGTGCTATTTTATCTTGTGAATTCTTCTAAAGAAAAAAGAAGAATATGTAAAACAAATTATTTCTTAGCGAAAATGGCGTAAACATTCACCAATAATCCTAGTATAATAACCATAGGTGCCAATGTAATCCTTCTTGGACTGTAAATAAGCGATTCGTCCCATTCATTAGGATCAGGCTGATGACCACCAGACATTAAAGCCAAGCCAAGAAACATTAGACCTACTCCGATTATGATGAACATGTAGTTTTTCTTGCCGAAAAGTAATTCGTCACTGTAATTCTGCTTGATAGATATACTTCCATCATTGATCCCATCCGAAATCGCATCTGTATTTACTCTCCTACTATAACCTTTATCCTTTGCCATTATTCAAATTTTAATTGCAAAAATACAACATAAAAAATTATATATGTTAATTTGTGACGATATTATCTACAAAAAAGGTAATTTTATTGATTCATCAAATTTTAAACATTATATTTGTCTATCATTAAAGTTTTGGAAATGAAGTGGATATATATTATAGAACACAAACTTAAAGCAGCTCTT
Source organism: Saprospiraceae bacterium (assembly GCA_035326365.1). Taxonomy (GTDB): domain Bacteria; phylum Bacteroidota; class Bacteroidia; order Chitinophagales; family Saprospiraceae; genus OLB9. The sequence goes on from DAOLFJ010000043.1 coordinate 7,808, forward strand.
TGTTTAGGCATAATTCTTTTTGTAGTGCTGTGGAATAACATTTGTGAAAGCAACAAAATGATTAAACTAGGCGAATCATTTAATACGATTTATGATGACAGGCTCATGGCGGAGAACTATATTTATCAAATGTCTGAGTTATTACATCAAGGCCAATTATTACTACCAGGAAATATTGATAACATCCAAAAACCACAATTTGCAATACAATTTTCACAATTATTAAATCAACTGAAACCAATCATAAGTTTATATGAAACCACTGTGCTAACACAGAAAGAATCTGTCCTTTTTGTTAGTTTAAAAAATGACATTTCACATTTAGAAGAAGAAATAGTCACTCTTTCAATTCTCAGAAATGTGCAAAAACAGAAAAATGCACACCAAATAAATTCTACAATCGAAAACTCATTAAAAACATTGTCAGCTATGTCAGAAATCCAAGTTGTCGTGGGAAAGGAACTAAGAGAGCAGTCAGAAGCGAGTATAAAAAGTAGTGTTCTCAGTGCACAATTTGAAGTAGCTTTGTTGGTGGTTATTGCATTAATTATCCAAGCATTGATTTTTGCATCCAAAACTGTACAAACGAAGTTTCAGCAACAAAGCCATTTAAATTAACAGAAAAGACAATTCAACGGGTTGATTTCCAAAAAGTTAAAATCTTAGTTACAACTTTAATTATCTACCTTCCTTTTGTAAAAATTGGTTTATTATGGAATTTGTAGTGAAAAACTGGATAATGAAAGCGGCTAAGAAACTGATGCCTATGGTAAGAATTACATATTGCCACTGTATAATTTCAGCAAAAATACTTTGGCTTTGAATTAAATATCCACAAAGTAAACCAACAAATATAATTACAGCCACCACTGCTTTAGATGACATACTGAATGCTGCTCTGAGATAAGGTTTTTTGATAAATGAATTTTCAGCGCCTACCATTTGCATTGTTTTGATCTGCTTGATATCGCTGTATAAGGTTAATTTTACGGTATTAAAAATAATAGCTAATGCCAAAACTACAAAACACAACGCTAATATCAGGATACCAAAAGAGACTTTCTGTAGATTGGTTTTGACCAAGTCCACACTATCATTTTCGTAGTAAAGTCCTACCACGCCTTTTTCTAGTTCGACTTTTGATTTGATTTCTTTGATGAGTTCTTCACTGTAAAATTGATTACTTAAATTGAACTTTATCAAATCTTTGAATGGATTATCTTCAGCCACCTGCGAGATATTCAGCTCTTGCGACATCATGGCTAATGCATCCTCTTTTGGTACAAAACTGACCGAAGATGGAATGACACCTTGATATCCAGCAATTATTTTTTTAATACTTTCGATTTCACCTGATGGTAGTTTATTTTCCAATTCAACCAGAATGTTGATATTCTCTTTTACGATGTCTGTGATATTATTGGAATGAAAAAATATCAACAAAAACAATGCGATCAATATCAACACTATGGAAGTGGACATCGTGGCATAAAACTGAGTTGGTTTTTGATTTTTCGACATATTCCTTTACAATTCAGCTACAAAGATACAAATTAATTCTGATATATTTATAAAATTAATATATGAATGCCTTTTGTATTGCTTGATTTGTGGATTTGCTAAATTGCTGATTTGCTTGATTTGTTGATTTGTTGATTTGTTGATTTGCGGAATTGCTTGTGAGCGTTGCGCTACGCATAATGAAAGGCTATTTCTTTAATGGCTTTTTAAGCTTAATTGAAAGCGTCGTGATATAAATTGTAATCGGAGATTGCAATGCCAATAAAATGTGCAACTAAAGAGCTCAGTAAATTGAATTAAGAACTATGCCATTCATATATGAGACAATATTCTCTGCGATACCATCAAGCAGCTTTATCCTTGCATTTCTACTTGCCCAAGCGATGTGTGGCGTCATAATACATCGTTGATGATTGACGAGTGGATTTGTAAAATGTGGTGGTTCTTTGTCCAAAACATCCAATGCTGCAGCTGCTATGACACCATGGTCTAAAGCGTAAAACAAGTCATTCTCCACGACCAAGCCGCCCCTACTTGTATTTATTAGTATGGCGTCAGACTTCATCAATTTTAAGTTGGTCTTGTTAACGATGCCTTTAGTTTCATCTGTTAGTGGGCTGTGTAATGACAAAATATCTGACTTTGCAAAAAGCTCATCTTTTGCGACCATTTTGATGTAATCTGGTAAATCTTTTTGTTCTGATCTCGTGCTTGCAATGACATTTGCACCGAATGCATGAGCTACTTTGGCTACTTGCTTACCAATTGTTCCCAATCCGAATATACCAAATGTCAGCCCCGAAATATCTCTGATAGAATGATCATAAAAACAAAAATCTGGAGACTTTGACCAACGACCTAATTTGACTTCGTAGTTGTAATGATCGATACGATTAAATAATGCAAAAATATTTGCGAACACATGTTGAGTTACAGATTCCGTACTATAACCACGCACGTTACTGACAGGAATATTTCGATTTTTGACAGCGACGAGATCGATATTATTGTAACCTGTAGCGGCTACAACGATGTATTTGACCTTTGGCATTAATGCAAGAGATGCTTCGTTGATGACAAACTTATTGACAATGATGATCTCTGCATCTTTGGCTCTAGACTCTAGTTCATCTAAATTTGTTCTATCATAAACGGTAAACTTCCCCAACTTCTCCAACACTTCCCAAGAAATATCGCCAGGATTATTGGTATATCCATCTAAAAATACTATTTCCATATTACTCATTTAATGCCCAATTGTAATTTTTAAAAGTGATTTTTGCATTTGGACTTGGTTTGGTCAATGCATATTTCCCTATAAAACCACGCAAATCATCAAAATCAATTCCATACCAATCAAATATACTTGAAATTTCTAGTTTATCTTTTGTGATGGTATTTTCAGGTCCATTGATAAAATTCTTTGTATTTGATTCTAATAAGGAATTCAAATTTTCTTTAGTAAAAGCTTTATTGACCAAAATGGGACATGATTTCGCAGCACAATTTAAAGCAAAGTGTATCCTTGGTTCGCCAAATTTTTTCCTGATTATTTCATTTTCGATCTCATTCAATGAATAATATGTTGAGCCTATTTGTATAAATCGTTTGTCCCAAGGTTTACCACCGTTTATATCTTTGATACTCTTAATAGGATAGTTATCTAGTACAAGTTTTAAAGTAAATGCATTATAAGTATTGATCCAAAAGACGAGTTTTTCTTCATAAGACCACTTATCAATATTTTTGGCTGCTGATAGATTATCCAAATAATTTTGAAGACCAGTCATATCCTTTTTCCATGCCTTATAATTCACCTTGCCAGCATTGACATACTTATTTAGCTGAACGTCAAATAATTGGTGATTGACCAACACTACTTCTTCAACATTTGTACTTGCCTTAGGTGTGTCTTTAACTTTTCCAGTTTCAGTGGAAATTTCTTTACTTGGCTCGGAAACTGGTTTAATCGCTAGTTTTTCAATATTTGACTCGGTCAACTTTTCATTATTTGGCTTAATTGAAATGACATTTTTCGAACGTTGCTCTTTGCTTTTTGGTGTTATTTTTTCCGCAGTAGCGATCTTTGATTCATCTTTATCTTGTAAATTTTCATTATTGACCGAAATTGGATCCGCATTATCATTCATCAGTTTTTCTTCACTGCCTTGCACAACTTGAACAGAATCTTCTTTGATTGGTGAAACTACAACCGCTTTGTCTTTTCCTTTACAAGACCATAAAGATAAGAACAAAGCCATTAAAAGTACTTGTTTTATGTCCATCATATTATTTTACATTCCAATTATTAATTATAACGTCAAAACATTTATAAAGATATCAGTTATTGGTAAAAACATGTCATTTAGTCTTTATTTTTTTATATTTTCAGTTGTGGACCTTCCCTTATCCCTAAAATTTTAAAGTATTGATTTGGGAAATGAGATGTTCTAAATTATTAGATTTTCACAAAAAGACAAAGCATCAAAAATAAAATTTTCCTTACCTTTGGACTTTAAATAATAACCAAACCAAATATCATGCAATATACGTTGACAGAAAGATTTTTGAAATATGTGCAAATCGACACACAAGCTGACCCAATGAGTAGCACATTTCCGTCTTCTGAAAAACAAAAAAATCTGACCAACTTTATTTGCGAAGAGCTCAAAGAAATGGGTGTCACTTTCACGACAAATGAAGCTGGTTATATCTATGCGTCTATTCCTTCTAATATCGATAAGTCTGTTCCAAAAGTTTTCTTTTGTGCCCATTTAGATACAGCGCCTGACTGTAGTGGTACAGATGTAAAACCTATTATTCATAATAATTATCAAGGTCAAGACATCACACTTCCTGATGATACCACCCAAGTAATTAGTCCTGTCCAACACCCTAATTTGTTAACAAAAATCGGTCATGACATCATCACAGCTAGTGGCCTGACTTTATTAGGTAGTGATGACAAATCAGGCGTAGCGATCATCGTGGATGCACTTTACCAACTAGTCAATAATCCAGATATTCCACATGGTGAAATCAAAGCATTACTGACTACAGATGAAGAAATAGGAAAAGGTGTGGCAAAAGTAGATTTAAAATTACTTGATGCTGACTTCGGATATACTTTGGATTCTGGTGATTTGGGCTGCTTTGAAGACGAAAACTTCTCTGCAAATGCTTTTAAATTGACCATTCATGGTGTAAGCGCCCATCCAGGATATGCAAAGGGAAGCATGGAAAATGCCATCAAAATCGCTTCAGAAATCGTGTCAGCATTACCAAAACTGACTTTGTCACCCGAAACTACAGAAGGTAAAGAAGGTTTTATCCATCCTACCAAAATCCAAGGTGGACTAGAATCAGCAACCATTGATTTTATACTTAGAGATTTCGAAACCGCAAAACTTGACGAATATGCTGATCTAATAAGAAATACAGCGGAAGATGTGTTATTGTCTTATCCAAACTCGACATATGAATCAGAAGTGAAAGTGCAATATAGAAATATGAAAGATGTTCTAGTCAAACATCCACATGTGAGCGAAATGGCTTTAAAAGCTATGGAAAATGTAGGCGTAAAACCTGTATATGGAAGCATCAGAGGAGGAACAGATGGAGCAGCTCTTTCTCACCTTGGAGTGCCGTGTCCTAATTTATTTGCTGGAGAACAAGCGATTCATTCAAAACACGAATGGGTTTCTATACAAGATATGCAGAAAGGTGTAGATACAGTCATCGAAATATGTAGGTTGGTAGCAAAAATGTAAGTCAAAATATTCATAAACAAAATGGATAAAATAGCATTATTTCCACTATCATTGGTCGTTTTTCCTGGTGAAGAGCTTAGACTTCATATTTTCGAACCTAGGTACAAACAATTAATTCATGATTGTACGACAGATAATATTACATTTGGTATTCCACCCTATTTTGAAGGTAAATCTTTGAGATTCGGTACAGAACTAGAAGTCACCAAGATTGTAAAAAAGTATGATGATGGCAAAATGGATATTAAAGCCAAAGGAATAGGATGGTTTGAAATCGATGAATTTTATAAAGTGATGTTTGGTAAGTTGTATCCTGGTGGTACTATCAAAAGAATGCCATGGGACGATGATTCTGATATCGTTTATGCCAAAAAACTCGTTGCACTCATACATGAATTGTACAAAACTATGAATATCACAAATGTGCCGGTGGCTAGTGAAGAAAATTTCAGATCTTATCAGCTAGGACACAAACTCGGATTGAGTATAGAACAAGAACTAGAAATGCTTATGATACCAGAAGAATCTGAGCGACAGTTGTTTTTAACAGCTCATTTGGAAAATTTACTACCACTAGTACAACAAGCAGAAACGCTGAGAAGGAGGGCAGAGTTGAATGGACATTTTCAGAATATTATTCCGCCTAAGATGTGAGTAATTAGAAATAATTAGCAGTAAATCCAACCTACGATCTTGGTACAAAATCTAATCCTAAAGAAAAAATATGAGAAACCAATACGCCACTCACACTACCTATGTTTGCTAGTGCATAATCTACTTTGAGCCTTCCTAATTTCAGACCAAGACCAACATTAGGTTGGATTTCAAAATTTGTTTCTGCTGTATTTACAGAGTTTACTACCGACTGCATATTACCTAAACCTGCCCTTATGAAAACCTTCTGCGCATATCCTACTTCAAATCCTAAGCTTGGGTTCACAGCAAAGTTTTTGCCTGATAGTGTACCTGCTTTTGTTCCATCTCTGGAGATATTTAAGTCTAGTTCTCCTAAGTATGACATATTTCCTTTTGTGAAATGATAAGCACCACCAACGATCAATCTCGGTAGTGTAATCTCAGTACTTGATACTGGGATTTCATTGTCAGTCTGTGTGAAAACCTGCTTTTGACTTTCATCAAGGTTGAATGACCATGCATTAAATGTTGTCGTAATATCTCTTGCCGATGCACCAAATGAAAAGTTTTCTCCTTTCCACTTCACACCCAAATCTGCGCCAAATCCCCAAGCCTTGCCGAAAGTGCCTATAGATCTATGGATCACCTTTATATTACCACCCACAGAAAGTCGCTCATCTCTACCCACAGTCCTTGCATACGAAATGATACCCGCATAATCAGATGCAGAAAAATTTGTAACCCTAGAAATATCAACTGTTCCATCAGGACCGATAAGATTTAGTGTATTGGGAATATTGTCAATACCAAGTCTTATAAATGTAAAAGCAGCCACAGATTTGTGCTTACTATTAAGTTTTTTTGCAATAGATACATAGTCATAATTTGCGATACCTCCAAACCATTTTGCATGCATAGCATTAAGCTGTAGAGGACTTTCTATCTCTGTCAGACCCGCTGTATTCCAATAGGCAGCTGTACCATCATTTACATTAGCTACTACAGAACCGAACATACCGTGCGCACGTGCACCAACTCCAATATTTAAAAATTCATTGACAAATTTTTGGCCTGTAGCGGCAAAATTTATGGTAGCCAAAAGAAAAAGTGTAATCGATAGATGTTTCATTCAGAATATTATTTATCTCTTTTAAAATTATTTACAAAGCAAAATTAAAATGGTCAACTATTCAGATAAACTTCTACATGAATTGATTTGCCTGCATTAGTTACCAAAATTAAATCTCAGATCAATACTACGTCGATAAAACGGTCATTTGAATAAAATATTTTACCTTTAGGCGTAAATTTAACTCAGACGATGCAAATATCTAAACTCTTTGGCACAAAGCATAATATATTATTGATTTTTAGCATATTGTTTATTTTATCATGTAAACAAAATATTGAAAATAAACATATATACGATATTACAAAATCTGCGGAAGGAGATAGTGCAATGGTAGTTACTGCCCATCCACTTGCCACTGCAGCCGGTCTTGAAATCCTAAAACAAGGAGGAAATGCTGTCGATGCGGCTATAACTATTCAGTTCGTTTTGGCTGTATGTTATCCAGGTGCTGGCAACATTGGTGGAGGTGGATTTATGATTTATAGACAGGCTAATGGTGAGGTTGCTGCGTTAGATTATAGAGAGAAAGCGCCAGCGGCTGCCACAGCAGATATGTACCTAGATAGTCTTGGGAATCCGATAGATGAAAAAAGCAAAATGGGTCACTTAGCAGCAGGTGTGCCGGGTACCGTAGATGGAATGATCGAAGCTTTCGAAAAATATAGTAAGCTCAAAGATTGGAAAAGACTGATCGAGCCTGCTATAAAATTGGCAAAAGATGGATTTAAAATCACGGAAAGAGAAGCAAATAATCTAAACGAAGAACAGCCAAATTTTCAAAAATACAATGCTACACAAACCGCTTTCCATAAAGTCAACTGGAAAGAAGGAGACCTCTTAATCCAACCAGAACTAGCACTCACACTTGAGTTTATCAGGGATCAAGGAAGGGCAGGTTTTTATGAAGGTAGTATTGCTGAACTCATTGTAGCTGAAATGAAATCAGCAAACGGAATCATCACCTTGGAAGATTTAAAAAATTATAAATCAGCATGGAGGACTCCAATCACTTTTGATTATCGTGGTCATAAGATCATTTCCATGCCTCCACCTTCAAGCGGTGGTATAGCCTTATTCCAATTATTTAAAATGATTGAGCCTTACGATGTAGGAGCACTTTCATTTCAGAGTGCTGCGGCTGTACACCTCATGACCGAAGCTGAACGTAGGGTTTATGCAGATAGAGCGCATTATCTTGGTGATCCAGATTTTAGCCAAGTGCCCATTTCATTGATAACGGATAGCACTTATATCCAAAACCGCATGAAAGATTTTAATCCGCGTTTGGCATCTATAAGTGATGAAGTCAAACATGGTGTGATAGAGAGCGAAGAGACTACCCATTACTCTATTGTAGACCCCATGGGAAATGCGGTAGCTATGACGACAACACTGAATGGTGGTTATGGATCTTTTACGGTGGTAAGAGGTGCTGGATTTTTACTAAATAATGAAATGGATGATTTCTCGGTCAAACCAGGAACTGCAAATATGTATGGGCTGATAGGTGCCGAAGCAAATAAAATCGAACCTAGCAAACGAATGTTGAGCTCAATGACACCGACAATTGTCGAAAAAGATGGCAGACTTAAAATGGTGGTAGGCACGCCCGGAGGAAGTACGATCATTACATCCGTTTTTCAAACTATCGTAAATGTGATAGATTTCGGTATGAACGTCGACCAAGCTGTGCAATCACCTAGATTTCATCACCAATGGCTACCAGATGTCATATCGATAGAAGAAGATGCAGTAGACATAAAAGAAAGGAAAATCTTAGAAAGTATTGGACATACATTTAAAGTGCGTAGTCCAATAGGTAGAGTGGAAGCTATATTGGTAGATAAAGATCAAAAGCTGAAAGGAGCGGCAGACAAAAGAGGAGATGATGATGCCAAAGGTTATTGATTTTTAGATGATGTCAAACCCTTTTGGGAAAAAGTTTGTTTATGCCTATGCAACAGTTTAAAGTAGTATTATAAAAATCCCAAAATACATTGAGACAGATATTCGGTATACTCACAGCTTTAATTACAGCTTTATTAATAATATTTATGGCGCAGATGATCCGTGAAGGTTTGTATCCACAGCCATCAGGGCTCAATTTTGATGATAAAGATGCTGTGACATCATGGATGAATTCGCTACCGAATAAGGCATTTATCATTATAGCTATTAGTCACGGATTGGCTGCATTTGCCGCAGGATTAATCAGTAGCTTGACATCAGGATTTGGTAGGATGACTTTCGGAATGATATCAGCAAGTATTATTTTTATACCTGTCATGATATATTTATTTACATATCATTTTCCTGTTTGGTTTGTGATTACAGATACCTGCGTGACAGCTGTATTAGGATTTATAGGTGCAATGATAGGTAGTACGAGATATGTGAGTTGATTAATTTCCAATAACTAAGATAATAATTATTGATAAAAGGCTATCCTACAATCATTCATGTTCCCTAGTTTTAACATTTTTATCAGGTATTATCACATTATCTGCACTTCGAAATGTCACTTCTGGAAAATTCTCTAAATTAGGCTGACCTGCATTGACCCAACAAGTATAAATACATGACCCTATAGCATGAATGGACGATCGCATTTGTTCTTCCACCATACTCCCTAGGGCTTTGGTGTAAGCTTCTGCATATTCAGGACATTGGATACGGATGGTCTGATTCAATCGTTCGTCAAAACAAAACTGTCTATCTTGATCAAACTCGCGGCTCAATCTCCTTTCTACCAACAATACGCTATCTAAATGGCTGTGGGCTTTTGTGATAACATCCCAGAAAAAGTCGCGTGGATTTTCAATAAATTCGGCTTTACCGACAAAAAAATCATATTCATTTTCTGCAAATAACTCAGGAATTCTGGACTCCCAGAAAGCATGAATGCCTACTTGATTTGTCAATTGTCCGTTGTAATTTTTGGTCGTATGTAAAGGGACATGAGCATCGCTAATATAATGGCCAAATTCGGCAGAATGTCGCAAAATGGCGGTGTAATCTTTCATTTCAAATGCTTTGGTGAGTTTGTACATCATATTTTCCAAATGATAAGGTACAATACCATGTTCAGAAAAATGGTCTTCTATGAGAACGTCTATTTTGTTTTTATTGAAATAAGTTGTGTTGAATAATTCATCAAGATCATACCCTGACAAACGCCATTCATCTTCATAATACATAGGTTTGATCACTTTTTTCCAATACTTTACAAATATCTGATATTCAATCACTAAGTTAACACCACCAAAAGCAGTTGTACGTAAAGCAAAAGTATCATTAGTGATTGTTTTATCAAAATACAAAGTATCATTATTCCTTATAAATTTGATTTTGCAATGTTTTATGATTGCTTCCTCAAAGTCTCGTGGTACATTATCAAAAGGGATTTTATCCCACATATCTATATCAATATAATGTCTTACTGCCTCATGTTTGGTCGCATATCTCCTTTTGTCTGGATCGATGGCATGTTCAGTCATGTATTCTATGTGTTTTTTGTAAAATCCCATCAACTCGGGAGGTAGCGTAAATACAGCCATCCTATTAATGAGTCTATGACCATAAAATCCCCAAGCCTCTGGTTCTATCCAAGAGACTGAGATGATCAAACACAAGGTTAGTAATATAAAAATTCCTTTCTTCAATGTAAAGTAGACTGTTTAATGAGTGTGAAAGATATTAAAAATTTCATTGGTTAAAATATTATTTTTGAATTCATTAAATGCATTTTAAATATTTAGACTCAAAGCGCTATTTTACAGCAATATAAACATTACAGTTATTACTTATACAAAAATAATTTAATCTATGCTTTTCTCTTAAATGACCAAGTAATGTAAAATCTAGCCACTTCTACCCCATCCTTATTCTTTCCACTTGATGTCATTGTCAATGTGGTTGAGTCACCTGATTGGGTAAGTGTATCTAGTTTTTCACGTAAATCTAGCCCTTGGTCGCATGTAAAAAATATTTTTTGATCCGCTTTTTTGAAAAATTCTGCTCTAAAGTCGACTACTAACATAGCGTGAGGTGGCCTTCCGTGTAGATACATTTGACATAATATCCCGCTAGAAAATTCTGCAGCCCCTGCTAATGCAGCAAAATATATTGACTTGAATGGATTTTGTGTTCGCCAAGTAAATGGCAATGCGATAATACATTCACGTTCGTTCAATTCCTTGATTCTAATGCCCCAAAACACTATAGATGGCAATCTTGTCAACATTCCAACTACAAATTTGAGCGGGTTCATTATCTTAGCTTTGTATGCTAATTGGTTTTGATCCATATCTTATAATTTTCTGGCGATCCAAGGTATTTCTGCCACTTGATGTTTGTGGGACAAATATCTCGATAAAATAAAAAAGTAATCCGACAATCTATTTAGGTAGACGATAATCTGTTGATCTACAGTTGATATGGAATTAAGTGAAATCACCCTTCTCTCTGCACGTCTGCAAACTGTGCGACAAACATGTGCATTTGCAATAGCAAGATCTCCACTTGGTAAAATAAAATTGCGCAAAGGTGGCAAGATCTGATCCATATTATCCATAGCAATTTCTAAGACTTCTACATCACTAGCTTGAATATCTGATGATGGAGTGGATTTATCAGGATCTGTAGCCAAAGCTGCACCTACTGCAAATAACCTATTCTGGACTTCGGTTAAAATTGAAATTTGTTTTTCGTCATCAAAAGATGCCATCAAAAGACCAATAAATGAATTGAGCTCATCAACTGTACCATATGCTTCTATTCTAAAGTGATCTTTGGCTACGCGTCTACCTCCAAAAAGTGAAGTATTACCTTCGTCTCCTGTTTTTGTATATATCTTCATTTTAAGAAAAATCAGGTTTATTAAAAAGTGCAAGATAATCAATTTTCAATTCTGGATATAGCAGCATTTGTATATTTTTAAGATTAGATAAATTTTCTAACTTTTTTAAAAATCAAATACTCTCAAAACCAATACTAGCTTAATTATAATTTGTTTTGTGTATAAAACCGTACCTTTGCACAAAATTTTATTGTTATGACAAATATATATAAACTTCATCCTTGGCATGGTGTAGAAATAGGTGATGAGGCACCTGAATTAGTAACTGCCTTTATTGAAATCATACCTAGCGATACTGTTAAATATGAAATAGACAAACATTCTGGGTATCTAAAAGTGGATAGACCTCAAAAATTCAGCAACATCGTTCCCGCATTATACGGATTTATCCCGAGGACTTATTGTAAAGAAGAAATAGCTAATATCAACATGAAATACTCTGGACGAACAGGCATACAAGGAGATGGTGACCCATTAGATATCCTAGTACTCACTGAAAGAGAGATCACCCACGGTGACATCATTGTAAAAGCTTTTCCGATAGGTGGATTCAGATTGGTAGATAATAATGAAGCAGATGATAAAATAATTGCTGTACTTAAAAACGATGACATTTATGGGCAATGGAAAGATATCAATGACGTACCTGTTACTATAATCAACAGGTTAAAGCACTACTTCCTTACTTACAAACAAATGCCACATAAAGCGCCAACATGCATAATAGATGAAGTATATGGCAAAGAAGCAGCTTTTGAAGTGATAAAAGCGAGTATGACAGATTACAACAATCACTATAAAAAGTAATTCACTTACCATAGTTCAATGGCAAAACGAGATTAATATAATTGAATTTAACTGAATTTATTAATCTTGTTTTGCAGCAGGGTCTTGTTCTGGTAGCGTATATTCTTTTTGGCTTTTGCCGAAAACTGAAAAATGTGCGTACCGTTTAGGATTCAACCTTAGGTCTTGAAGCAATAAATTCAGATTATTAGTAGATGCCGTAAGATTGGTATAAAGTTGTTTGTCATTCATTAATTTCCCTAATGATCCATCACCTTTATTGATTTTTGATAACACTACATCAAGTTCTTTCATTGTGTTGTTGGTAGATGTCAATGTCGTTTGTAAAGAAGCTATCGCAGTTTTGGAAGCATCAAGGGTAGCATTTGTATTGCCAATGGTTGTTTTAAGATCACCTTTTGCAATATCAGCTGTTATTTTTTCTATGTTGGCTAATAACTGCTCTATCTTTTGATTACTTTTTGTCAATGCTCCAGTAATTGATGCCATATTGTCTATGGTTTTATTAAGGTTTGCTGATGAGTTTGTGATCAATGTATTGGTTGATGCAGTTATGGCAGCTACGTTTTTTGATATAATCTCCAATTGACGAACAGTCTCGTTAATACTACCAGGTTGGCCTTCTTTTCCTATATCACCTATGATGGATTTTACAGATTGTGTGAGCTCTGAACTGTATTCTGAAATTTCACCTTCTCCGAGCATAGATCCTAGCATCCCTACTGTTTTTCCCTGTATTTCATCTCCATCGAGTGCACAATCGGCACCTGAACATTCTTTTTCAAACTCTAAAAATATACCTTTTCCATCTACAAATCCCAAGCTTTTCATACTTGCTATGGCATTCTTTGGTATTTTATATTCACTATCAATAAGGTAGTAAACGTCCATTTTTTTTACATCTTTTGGATTCAGTTTTATTTTTGTAACTGTTCCTATTTTGTACCCATTCACAAGAACTGGAGATGATACATTTAAATCCGCTACATCGCTGTACGTGGTAAAAAGTTCATTGGATGCTGTGAGTAGATTCCTACCTTTCAAAAAAGTATATCCCCATATCATTGTGATCAAAACCAGAAAAGTGAGGATACCTATTTTTATTTCTCTTGACATACTTATTTGTAATGGATGTGCAAATTTAACAATCTAAACGATAGCGTCTTTAAAAAGTTTCACTTTACGAAAAATTATTCGACATCCACCACTAAAAAAGCGCCTTCATATCCCATTTTTTTGAGTTTGTCTCTTGCTATTACCGCTTCCTCTCTTGTAACGAAAGCTCCCACCATATATTTATTGATTTCTCCTTGTTTTTTGATAGATAGTTGGCCTATTTTACGTATTTCGGCAGAATCCATATCAAATAAGTCATTTTTGACCGCTGCAACTTGCACTTTAAAAACATTTTGTTTGACTGCTGAATTTGCTTTTGCATTATTTGCAACTTCAGTCATAACTTCATTTTTTGAGCTTTTGGGTGTTTCTTTTGTAGATTTTGTAACAGTTGCTACTGTATTATTAGTAAGTTTATCGTCGACCTTGTTTGATTTTGGGTTTGTGGTTTGGTCATTAATAACTTTCTCATCCTTTGCATAAGCTTGATATGGTTGGTTGTTTTTATAAAAATTGGCAAAAGCTTTAAAAATAGCATTAGAAACTGTCTCTTGACCACTCTCCGATATCAAAAACGCTTCTTCTATCTCATTACTTAAGAACCCAGCTTCTATAAGTACTGCAGGCATTGAAGCTCTACGTAATACCGCAAAACCTGCTTGTTTAACGCCCCTGCTTCTACTGACTTCCATTCCTACAAACTGATTTTCTATGTCGGCAGCAAATTCTATACTTTTGTCCAAATATGCATTTTGATACATAGACATCATAATATGGCCTTCAGGTGAGTTAGGATCAAAACCATCATAGTTTTGTTCGTAATTTTTTTCTAAAAGTATAGAAGCATTCTCTCTTTTGGCAACATCTAGGTTGTCTGCAGCTCTATGTAGACCCATCACAAATGTCTCTGTACCACGAGTCTTAGGGTTGCTGATAAAATTACAATGAATAGAAATGAATAAATCTGCATCTTCTTCATTAGCATATTGGATCCTTCTGAACAATGGAATAAATACATCTGTGGTTCTAGTCTGAAGGACTGTAACATCGGGATATTTTTTTTGGATCATCTCGCCTACTTTGATGGCAAGCTTGAGTGTGATGTCTTTTTCATAGGAGTTTTTGCCTACACAGCCGCTATCATGTCCTCCATGACCAGCATCTATAACTACTTTTTTTACCTTACCT
>DAOLFJ010000044.1:0-22754 GCA_035326365.1 Saprospiraceae bacterium
AGGCAATCTCGAAGATATGACATTCAGAGCGATCAATGTTCTGAAAGAATGTGATGTCATACTTTCTGAGGACACTCGGACGAGCGGGAAGCTATTAAAACATTTTAATATTGATAAACCGCTTTGGTCATTTCATGCTTTCAACGAGCATAAGGCACTAAAAAATATCATAGATCATTTACAGCAAGGTAAAAAGATGGCTTTGATTTCTGATGCAGGGACACCAGGTATATCAGACCCAGGTTATTTGTTAGTGAGGGAATGTCAGGCTCATGATATCAAAGTATCTTGTTTGCCAGGCGCTACAGCTTTTGTACCTGCATTGGTGTCTTCGGGGATGACGACGGATAAGTTTTATTTTGAAGGATTCCTTCCCCACAAAAAAGGTCGACAAACTAGATGGAAATATTTGTCTCAACTAGATGTAACCATCATACTCTATGAATCACCTCATAGGTTGATGAAATGCCTAGAGGAGGTCAAAGAATATCTGGGTGAAGATCGACGTGTATGTGTGGCTAGGGAGATCAGCAAGGTATTTGAAGAGTTCAATACTCGTTCTATAATCGATGCTATCACTTATTATACAGCCAAACCCGCAAAAGGTGAAATTGTATTGGTCATAGAAGGAAGAACCAAACTAAGTAAAAATGCATCAGATGATGAGGACTAATTAAAAACTACTCAAATAAATACAACAATAAGATTTATATCAAGATAATATTTAATAATTGTGATAGAGTTTGTAAAATTTCAATTAGAAAATGGGCTACGAGTCATCATTCATGAAGATACGTCTACGCCTATGGTAGCTGTCAATTTAGTTTATGATGTAGGATCAAAGAATGAAGATCCTAATAATACAGGATTTGCACATTTATTTGAACATTTAATGTTTGGAGGCTCCATAAATATCCCTGATTTTGATGACCCAATTCAAACTGCAGGTGGCGAAAACAATGCATTTACCAATACCGATTTGACCAATTTTTATGAGATTTTACCAGCTGAAAATATTGAAACAGCATTATGGTTGGAGTCAGATAGAATGTTGCAATTGAAATTTAGCAAAAAATCACTTCAGACCCAAAAGAAAGTTGTCATCGAAGAGTTTAAAGAAACTTGCTTAAACGAACCTTACGGCGATATGTGGCATCACTTGAGTCGGCTCGCTTATAAAGTCCATCCTTATCAATGGCCTACGATAGGTAAAGAAATGTCACACATATCGGAAGCAGATTTAGATCAGGTGAAAGCGTTTTTTTATAATTATTATCGACCAGATAATGCTGTCCTTGTTTTGGCAGGTAATGTTACTATAGAAAAGGGCAGACAACTTGCAGAAAAATGGTTTGGAGAGATACCAGCGGGAAATTACCAAAAACAAGCTATACTCCATGAGCCAGTCCAAGAAGAATTTAGACAGGTTGTACTTGAGCAAGATGTTCCGCATGACGCTATATATCAAGCTTTTCATATGGCTGGTCGACTCTCAGATGAATATTATGCATGTGACTTGCTTTCAGATGTCTTATCCAACGGAAGGTCTTCTAGGTTTTATCAGAGGCTATATAAAGAACAGCAACTGTTTAGTACTATAGATGCTTTTATTTCAGGGACAACCGATCCAGGATTATTTATAATCGAAGGCAAAACGATGCCAGGCGTAACTCTAGATCAAGCCAAAGCTGCGATTGAAGCAGAATTAGAAATTCTTAAAACGGAATTGATTTCTGAATCAGAACTTACCAAACTTAAAAATAGTGTGGAGAGTAGTCTAGTTTTTTCTGAAGTCAGTGTACTTAATAAAGCAATAAGTCTAGCTTATTTTGAAGTATTAGGGGACGCTGCTTGGATTAATGATGAAGCAGAAAGATACCAAAAGGTCACTGCCGAAGATATCAGAAGAGTAGCACAAAAGGTGTTTCGTCGAGAAAATTGTAATGAACTGATATATAAAGTTATACAGAATTGATGGTATGGTTTTTAAGCGCTCTTTATTGATTTAGTTTTAGAAACTGAGATTTGTATGTAGGATTAGGTATCAAACAAGTATCACTTTTTCCGAACCATCTGTACCTATTTTTTGCAATGAAGCTATAGAAGATATTTCTGATAAATCTAGGAAAAATGGATGCCAAATAGCTTACATAAAAAAGCCAGCCACCAAGTAGCTTCATGATGTTTATAACAGCATCACTTTTATCAAAAATTACACCTTTATGGATTAGTAATACTGAATTTTTGTTTGCTATGTCAGGAAGAGTGGATAAATCAGAATATCTAATGGCATCTTGAAGGGAGCAAAATCTAAAAAGGCTATTCCTGTCTCTTTTCAGAATGAA
The DNA here is from genome assembly GCA_035326365.1 of Saprospiraceae bacterium. Classification (GTDB taxonomy): domain Bacteria; phylum Bacteroidota; class Bacteroidia; order Chitinophagales; family Saprospiraceae; genus OLB9. The sequence goes on from DAOLFJ010000044.1 coordinate 2,346, forward strand.
CTGTACAGTATTGTCACATAAATAACATTCACCATCATACAAAATGATTGGGTTTGTTTGAGAAAGCTGTATTAGATTTTGCGGATTACCCATTAAGCAAATACTTCATTGAGTAAATCATCTATTTTGGTCAGAGTTTTGATCTCGATATCAAATTTTTTGCCTTGCACAAGGTCTGATTTGTATTTAGAGATATAAATCGTTTCGAAGCCCAATCTACTTGCTTCTTGAATTCTTTGTTCAGCTCTACTCACAGGACGAATCTCACCAGAGAGACCGACTTCACCTGCAAAACATATCTTTTTGCTGACATAAATATCTTGTAATGAAGATATTAAAGCAGACACAACGGCAAGGTCAATAGAAGGGTCAGTAACTTTGATACCACCTGCAATATTCAGGAAAACATCGTTTTGACCGAAGGGTAGTCCACATCTTTTTTCTAATACGGCTAGCAACATTGACAATCTTCTAAGATCAAATCCTGTAGCAGATCGCTGTGGTGTACCATAAATAGCAGGACTTACTAGCGCTTGTGTTTCAATGAGAAGTGGTCTAAGTCCTTCTACTGATGCAGCTATAGCGCTACCGCTAAGCTTGTCATCGTTTGGTGAAATTAATAGTTCAGATGGGTTAGTGATTTCTCTAAGACCAAAAGCATCCATTGCGTATATGCCTATTTCGTCCGTGGATCCAAACCTATTTTTGAGTGTTCTGAGAATTCGATAAGCATAATGTTGGTCTCCTTCAAATTGTAATACCACGTCTACAATATGTTCTAAAAGTTTAGGACCAGCTATACCACCTTCCTTTGTAATATGCCCAATGATGAATATAGGTATATTGGTTTCTTTGGCATAACGTTGCAGCTCACCCGTGCACTCACGTACTTGAGAGATGCTACCAGGAGTACTTTCAATATATGGACTGATGAGTGTTTGTATAGAATCAATGATGATGATCTCGGGCTGAAGCTTATTGGCTTCCTTGAGGAGATTATTGACATTTACTTCCGTATAAATATAACATTCTGGATTTTTATGTCCTACTCTATCAGCGCGCATTTTGATCTGTTCTTCACTTTCTTCACCAGATACGTATAAGACTTTTTTCTGTTGTCTAAGCGCTAATTGCAATAACAAAGTAGATTTTCCGATTCCAGGTTGACCACCTACTAATATGATGGACCCTGAAACCAAGCCACCACCAAGTGCCCTGTTTAATTCAGAATCATATGTATTTATTCTATGCGATGAAAGTGCTGAGACATCATCCAGTTTTTTTGGTGTGAGTTTTTCCTTATGTGGGTCTCGCCACACTTTTTCAGTGTCGGATTTTGTAGATTTTTTATCTATGACCTCTTCTATATAGGTATTCCATTCATTGCATGAAGGACATTTTCCAATCCATTTTGGCGACTCTGATCCACAATTATTACAAAAAAAGCTGGTTTTTACTTTCAAAATTTATTTTTTACAATTTTATAATCAAAATATGTGATTTTTTGGAAATTGTTCGTCTCAAGAATAGAAATTGATAAAATACATAAATTGTTCCAAACGTGGAGTAGTAAACGTAAATTGTTTTCAATTGGTTTTTTGGGGTTATGTGGGGGCCGGATGCTAATTCGGTCTCCGCTTTTTAAAATTACAAAACTTAGAAGCCAAAATATTTAAAATCGTAAGTAAGCACATGAACTTTTTATAAAAAAGGCAGAGACCATCCGATGATCTCTGCCTTAATTTTTTTATAATTGTATGTAAACGAAGACTATTACGCTTCGTCTTTTTTGATGTCTTCGATGGCGTCTTCAATTTTTTCTGTTGTATCCGATACCACTTCATCTACTGATTCAGCAGCCTCAGCTACATCTTCTTTGTCATCACTTAATTTTTCTGACACTGTATTCTTGATGTTTTCAAAGGTCGTGGATGCTACATCTTTAAGCTCTTCAAACTTTTCAGCAACTATATCCTTGATGTTTTCAAACTTGTCTTCTACCTTATCTCCTAATACTTCAGCATCATCTTTGATAGCATCAATTTTGTCTTCTGCTTTGTCTTCTAACTTATCAGCAGATTCTTTGATATCCGAAAAAGCAGTTTTTGCAGCATCTTTAAACTCGTCAAACTTATCGTCTGCCTTATCTTTAAGATCATCAAACTTGTCTTCCGCTTTGTCTTTGATATCTTCTAATTTATCTTCTGCTTTTTCAGCCATATCTTCTGCTTTATCCATCGCTGTTTCAAGTTTTTCTGATACAACTTCTGCAACTGCCTTTGCAGTATCTACTACATCTTCCACTAGATTTTCAAAAGAATCCGTAAGCTTATCTAAAAAAGAACCTTCACTCTTGGCCGCAGGTTTTTTTACCAGTTCTGAAGCTGCTTTTTCGAGTTTATCAGACATTTTGTCCAATTCTTTGGCATTTTCAGTGATTCCAGAAGCTATTTTTTGTTTTACAACTTCTTTAGCTTCGTCTAGCTTTTCTTGTTTTTCGACTTTAATGGCTTTTTTCTTCTCTCTCTCCATCTTAGCCTCTAATTCCAATTTGGTCTTTTGCATATCATCAATCTTTTCTTGTTTTGATTTGATACGCTCTGCGATCATATTGATTTTTGCTTGTCTCAATTGAGATTCTAACTGACCATCACTATTAGCTGCTCTTTTGGATTCATAATCAAGATCTTTTTGATCAAAATTAACGGAACTCTCCATCTTTTGGATAGCGCCTAGTAAGCCTTTATATCTTGCTTCAGTTCTAGCGAGTTCATTATTGCCTTGTGGACTTCCACCTGCATTTCCTCTTTTCTCCTTCAGTTTTTTGAAGGTATCATCTATTTTATTCCAAAGATTATCCCTATCTTTTCTAGTGAATTGGAAATCTTTTATTTTCTGTTGAATCTTTTTAAGATCTTCGAATAGTGGTGCTAATCCTAGACCTTTCTCGATTTTTTCTTCGATTTGGTTCAGTTCATCACTAAAACTATCCATATATTTTTTAGACTGAGTCTCAAATTCTGATTCGAATGACTTCTTGAGTTCTTTTAATTTCTCAAAAAGGCTATTTGACTTTTCGCGCAAAGCAGCACCATGCTCTCTGAAAAGGTTTTTTTCATTGACTTGGTCTTGAACTTTTGCCCAAAAATTTACCAATTCATCCCAAACGGATTTGTCATAATTGGTCAATGCATCAATCTTTTCTTTAAATTCTTCCATTTCCGCTTTGTACATTCCATAAAGCTTGGAAGATAATACCACAAAGTGCCATTCTGCCTGAGCTCTTGTGATCAGATCAGGTCTTTCTACTTTGATGTCATCTGGCAATAAACTATCAGAAACAGATAGCTTGCGCTCAATTTTGGTGTAACCAGCTGGAAACTCTACTTCGATGTCATCTTTCCATTTTTTGGATAAATTATCATCTAATTCTTGCGTTGCGATAGATTCTGGAAATGTGTAGATATGTACTACATTTTCCTTCTCCAATAATTCCAATGCGACAAGCATTTTTTCATCTTTTGCATTGGATCCCCAAAGTACTAACTTACGTCTCATGATACGGTGTAATTAAATAAACTAATAAAATCGTTAATTAAAAATGTAATAAATCAAATGTTAAACTAAATGGTGTTTTACCAGATATTCTGCAATCTGGACTGCATTGGTGGCGGCACCTTTTCTTAAATTGTCTGCTACGATCCACAAGTTGAGCCCATTGTCTACAGACTCATCTCTCCTAATTCTACCTACAAAAACATCGTTTTTGTTTTTTGCATAAAGCGGCATTGGATATTGGAAGCTATCTGGATCATCTAGCACTACAATACCTTCTGCATCTTCTAAAACCTTATTCACTTCATCCAATTCAAATGGATGGTGAAATTCTATATTTACTGATTCGGAGTGACCACCATTGACAGGTATTCTCACAGCTGTTGCTGTAATACGAAGCGTTTCATCTCCTAAAATCTTTTTTGTTTCGTGTACCAGTTTCATTTCTTCCTTAGTGTATAAATTATCTAAGAAAACGTCGCATTGCGGTATGGCATTTTCGTATATTTGATAATGGTATGCCATATCTGACTTCTCTGGAGTAGTACCCGCTTTTTCTGATTCATATTGAGCCACTGCCTTTGCGCCTGTGCCAGTAAATGACTGATACGTAGAAATTACTAGTCTCTTGATTCCATATTTTTTATGAAGTGGTGCCAGAGCTACGACCATTTGTATGGTAGAGCAATTTGGGTTAGCAATGATTTTATCATCTTTAGTCAAAGTGTCTGCATTGACTTCAGGCACTATAAGTTTCTTGGATGGATCCATTCTCCATGCACTTGAATTGTCTATGACTACTGTTCCTTTTTCTGCAAACTTTGGCGCCCATTCTAGGGATGTACTTCCTCCCGCTGAAAAAATGGCAATATCTGGTGACATATCTACAGCATCTTGCATACTTACTATTGGGTATTCCTTGCCCATATAGGTTACCATTAAACCTACAGATCTACTTGATGCTACAGGTATATACTCGGTGATAGGGAAGTTAAATTCTTCCAAGACTTCATTCATCACTCGGCCTACAAGACCAGTCGCTCCTACTACGGCAACTTTCATTAAATTGTATTTTGATTAAAAAAACTAAATAAATTAAATATTGACGATGTGTATCATTTGATAAGGTTTTGGCGAATATAAAAGATCATCTTCAGAATTTAAATCATTAAAGTGAAAATGTAAAGATATTATGTTAATCTCATTTAGGTTAGATTTGTCTATATGACTTTTGTCAACAAACAATCACTACAGATGATTTTAATGATTGTACCTATAATGCTTGTGATAGTGCCATTTTTTATAACCGAATTGTCAGAAAAAAATCGATAGCAAAAGTCTTATTAACACTATAAATCAAATATTTTACACTTTTTTTTGTCTTAATATCCTTTGATAAAAAGAAATTCGCTCTTTATTTCTATATTTGCTATCGAATACGGGAAAGTTATAGAAACTACCTGTAAAATTAAGGATAGCAGTCAAAAAACTGAATCTTTAAACAACTAAACAATATGAACCGCAAAGATATGCTTTCATTTATAAATGTATACTCATTAAAGACAAGATATTTTATAACAGCTTTTTTAGTATTATTGACAATTGCTGGACAAAGTCAATTGAAACTTGACTTTAGCAATGGAAATCTGACCGATCCATTATGGCAAGGTGATGTGAGTAGATTTGGAGTGAATGCATCTGGACAGCTACAACTAATCACCACCGGCGCTGGAGAGTCATATATTTTTACACAATATGCAGTACCTCCTGATAGTATTCAGATAGATTTGTACTTTAAACTTCAGTTTGCACCTTCTAATGACAACTACAGTAAAATCTACCTTTTTATTGACAATCCTGTCGAAAGCATAGCTAATGGTTACTATCTCAGATTAGGTGAAAATGGTTCTAATGATGCCATTCAAGTCTGGAAACTTACTGAAGGAGTACCTTCTTTGATGTCTTCAGCGACTATGGGAGCGATCAGTGCTGACCCTGCGGAAGGTCGAATTCAATTAAAAATATATAGAGATGGGTTATGGACAATGGGTTCAGATTATGAAGGCACCACGCTATTTGAAGATGATTTGATGTTCGTAGATCCAGATTTTTCTTTGCCGGATGCTATGTATTTTGGAATCTATTGTAAATACACTGCCACACGGTCTGACAAGTTTTTTTATGATGACATCAGTATCAAAACCATAGAAAGAGATACCATCGCTCCCGAAATAGTGAGTGTGGAAGTCATAAATGACACTGAATTAAAAGTTGTTTTTTCTGAATCACTTGATGAAGTTTCTGCCCAAAATACGAGTAATTATACTGTAAATAGTAGCTTGGGTCTACCTGATCAAATTTTGTTTTCAACAGCAACGCCCAATACTGTAAGACTTTTATATGCAACAAATAAGATTTTAAGTGGTGTCATTTATACTTTGACAGCAATTGGTGTAAAAGACAAAAGTGGTAATAATATCATCTCTATGAAGGATTTTGTCTTTGCGACCAAACCGCTGAAAGGTGATTTGATCCTGACTGAAGTTCTAACTGACCCATATTCTGGTGGCGCAGATTTTATTGAAATCTATAATAAATCTACAAAATTTATTGCTTTGGATGGTCTTATCATTCGGAATACACAAAACAACCAATCAAGAACAATAGCTACTACATTAATACTTAGACCGACACAATACACAGCTATCAGTCAAGATACCGCTTTTTTAAAGACCACTTATAGTGTACCAACAGAAGCTCGTTTTATCCAAGCTACTTTACCTTCTCTCAATGTTAGTGATGCAAATATTACCATAGCGAGTATGATTGAAAATCAGGAAGTTACTATAGATTCCTTTGATTATCAGGAAGATTTTCATTTTTCATTATTAGATGAAACAAAAGGAGTAAGCCTAGAGAGAATAAGTTTAAACGGTCCATCAAATGATGCTAATAATTGGCACTCAGCTTCTCAGCAAGTGTTATTTGCAACACCTGGATACAAAAACTCTAATGGTCAGATAATAGATCCTAATGCATCATTTGGCTTCACAGCAGATAAAAAAGTAATTTCACCTAATGGTGACGGTACAGATGATTTTTTGTTGTTAAATTATAAATTGGAAAAATCTGGTTATTTGGCTACCGTAAAAATATTTGATACAGAAGGTTTTCCAATCTTAAATTTAGAAGATAATACTCTTCTAGGGTCAGAAGGTTCTATAAAATGGGATGGTATAGATGGGGAAGGTAATATTATTAGAATGGGCATGTATATCATAGCCACTAGATTATTTCATCCTGATGGAGATATTAAAGAGTTTAAAAATGTGGTTGTAGTAGGAGGCAATCTGTGAGATAAAGAAGATTAGAAAGTTGTGGTGTTATGAGGAGTGTCTTACATATAGGAAATAAAATAATAGCGGTGGTGCTTGTGTTACTTACCGTCACTGCTGTGTTTATACCATCTTTTGGGTTGTTCACAAGTTTACAAGATTATTTAGTACATTTTCTATTTTTTCTTATAGTTTCTGGACTTATTGGATTGATTATAGGTAATGATACGGTTCTTTTTACTAGTTTCGGTTGCGCGGCAATGCTCACTATATTTTTAAAAAATGCCTCAAACACAGAGCTAAAAGATCCAAATATTAACGATCAGATAAGGCTATCCGTAGCGCATCTCAATTTAAGTTTAATCACTGATGTAAAGGATGTCATCAAAGTATTAAATAATCCTGATATCGAAGTTGTTTCTTTTCAGGAGTATACACCCGATTGGGGGAATATTATTCCATTAATATCAGAGTCATTTCCATATTCGTTTAAGGCGGTCAGAATGGATTTGTATGGCAAAGCAGTTTTTTCGAAGTATAAAATCATAAATTCTGAGATCTTAGAGCACCAAGGTATACCAAATATTGTCGTTAAAGTGCAAAAAGAAGAAAATGTATTTACTATTTTTTCAGCATATCTGACACCCGCACTAGACAAAAATTCGACCTTAATTGCTAGGCAGCAAATTTTGGATCTAGAGAAATCTATAAATCAAGACAAAGAAAACCTGATCGTAATGGGTGAGTTTAATCAAGTGTATTGGTCTCATGATATCATTTCATTTCGGAACAAAACAAGTCTTCTTAATAGCAGACGGAATGTCAATCCTTCTACTTTCAAAATGCCTTACGACCACATTTTTTATACGCCAAGTTTAGAATGTTATTTTTTTGAAGATTTGAGAGATACGAGTGCTAATCATATTGGTTGTAGAGGGGCATTTCAGTTAAAGAAATAAAAAATATTGTCGGATTGAAAACATTAACTTACGATTGCAAATTTTTTGAAGAATTGTCCTTGGAAGAGTTGTATGCATTGATGCAGCTTAGACAAGAAGTTTTTGTAGTAGAACAAAACTGCCCTTATCTTGATGCAGATGGAAAAGATAAGTATGGATATCATGTGATGGCTTGGGATGAGGATGGTGTTTTGCACTGTTGTACTAGGTTGCTACCAGAAGGTATCTCATATGACGGGTATACTTCTATTGGTAGAGTAGTAAATTCATTGGCCGTAAGGGGATCAGGACAAGGGAAAGTGTTAATGGAATATTCTATAAAAAAAATCAAAGAGCTGTATCCCGCATTTCCTATTAAAATAGGTGCACAGTCGTATCTTAAGCAATTTTACGAGTCACTAGGTTTTGTTGATATTGGGATTGACTACATAGAGGATGGTATTCCGCACATGATTATGATATTGGACAATTAAATGAAAACCAAGATGGTTTATAAGTAATGTATAGAAAGTGGTTAAAAAGTCTTATTAAAGCTGTAGTTGAAGATCAAGTCATAATTGATTATTAAATAATTGGTATACTATTTGCAATTACCTACTTGTATAAAATAAAAAAGCCCCCTGCTTTCAGAAGGCTCTTTTTCTTCGCTAAAGATTTTTCTCATTCTAAATGAAAAGAATATCAATCGGAAACTTTGGCGTTTCCTATATATAAGAGCCATTAAGTATTGTTTTCGCTGCATGAAAAAAATGTATTTTAAATAATTTTATTTTTATTATACGTATTATATTGTTAATGTGTAATTTGTGAAAATAATAATTTTACTTAAAGTAAATTATTTTTAAAAATAATTCATTTTAACTCGTGCTTACAGCTATTTCAATTAATTTTACATCATATTTAATAAAAATCTTAAAAGGGAGTATAATGAGAATCTTAGTAAATGATGGTATAGAGCCCATCGGCAAACAATTATTGGAAGAAGCGGGCTTTGAAGTAGATATGAATAAAATCAATCAAGAAGATTTACCAGCAAAACTGAATGAGTATGACGCTATCTGTGTTAGGAGCGCTACCAAGGTCAGAAAAGAGTTGATTGATGCTTGTCCAAACTTGAAAGCAATAGGAAGAGGCGGCGTAGGTCTTGATAATATAGATGTTGATTATGCAAAGTCAAAAGGTATCGCTGTCATAAACACGCCTGCTGCTTCATCAAGGTCAGTAGGCGAGTTGGCTATGGCGCATATGTTGAGCCTTTCTAGATTTTTATACCAGTCAAATAGACAAATGCCTATAGAAGGTGATACCAAGTTTAATGATCTTAAAAAAGCATATGCCAAGGGTGCAGAGTTGGAAGGCAAAACCCTAGGTGTGATAGGTTGTGGACGAATAGGGCAAGAAACTGCAAAAGTAGGCCTTGGTTTAGGTATGAACATTCTAGCTGTAGACCCGTATGTTTCGGAAGTCACATTATCAGTGGGACCTACCGCTTTAGGATTTAAAGTTACTGTCAAAACAGTAGATATGGATGACATGCTAGCGGATGCAGATTATATTTCCTTGCACATTCCTTCTGTAGGTAAAGCACTCCTTGGTAAAGAAGAATTTGCCAAAATGAAAGACGGTGTTATTATAGTAAATTGTAGTCGTGGTGGCACAATCGATGAAGATGCACTTTTAGAAGCACTTACGTCAGGTAAGGTTGCTGCTGCAGGTCTCGATGTATTCGACAATGAACCTACACCACGTAAAGACTTGCTTACACATCCTAGGATATCATTGACACCACACATTGGTGCATCTACCGAAGAAGCACAAAATAAAATAGGAGAGGAGCTTGCTCAAAAAATGATTGCAGCGCTAAAAGGATAAAATGGTGGCCGAAGCTTCCAGCTTCGGGATGTTAATTATTTCGAAGCTAGAAGCTTAGGCCACATTTGGAAGCTTCGGCCACCTTAAATTCTAAAAATACCTATCTTTCATCAAATAATCTTTGACGTATTCCTGTACGCCGTCCTCTAGACTATAAAATGGTTTAGTATAACCGGCTTCTCTAAGTTTAGTCATATTGGCTTCTGTAAAATACTGATAAGTATCTCTGATGTCAATAGGTGTATCAATGTATGAGATATTCTCAGGTATATTCATTGCAGCAAAAGTATTTCTTGCTAAGTCTAGAAATGTGCGTGCGACGCCAGTTCCAAAATTATATATACCGCTAGCAGTTGATGGATGTTGGATAAAGAAGGTTAATATGTCAAGAATGTCTTTCACATATATAAAATCTCTGCTTTGATGTCCGTCAGCATAGTCTGGTCTATGTGATTTGAAGAGTTTCATGCCACCGGTATTTCTTATTTGGTGGTATGTGTGAAAGATCACTGAAGCCATTCTACCTTTGTGATATTCATTTGGTCCATAGACATTAAAGAACTTGCATCCAACCCAAAAAGGTGGTTTTTCATCTTGATCTAGTGCCCATAAATCAAACTGTTGCTTACTGTCTCCATATGGATTTAGTGGTTTTAATAAGTGAATATTTTCGTGATTGTCATCAAATCCGAGATTGCCATCTCCGTATGTTGCAGCACTTGAAGCATAAATCATAGGTATTTCTTTGCGCGCACATGCAGTCCAGATTCTTTTGGAATAATTGACATTTAATTGGTCAAAAATATCTGTGTCCATTAAAGTAGTATCAGTACGTGCACCTATATGAAGGACTAAATCTACTTTTTGGGTTGTCTTTTCAAACCAGTCTAAAAAGATATCTCGATGCATCCATTCGCGAACAGCCTTATTATCTGTATTTTTGTCCTTATACAATTTATAGAAATCATCTACTACAACTATTTCTCTATTGAACCCAGATTGATTGAGATGGGTGAGTAGACATGAACCAATAAAACCTGAAACTCCCGTCAATATGATCATAACTTTCCTTTTTATATACAATAGCAAAGATATGTTTTATATCTATTTTCTGGTCATAGGGTATTGTGACATTCCAAAATTATATTATTTTGTAAGCATATTTAGCTAAAAATCCTTAAATTTGTCGACGATAACAAAAAATTGATAAACAAAAAGTGTCATCAGCTTGGCTATCCAATAATTACAAAACCCTTTTATGATCCAAAAATATTTTTTACTTTTCGCTTTAGCTTTTATTACAAATATATCACGGGCACAAGGATTGGATACTTTGGTCAAAACTATCAGATTGGGCGACGATACGGTGTATTTAAAAATTTATACCAAACCAGGCAAAAATGTTGTTTATGCTCACGTACATGAAAACGAAGAAGCTTCGCTCGAAGCAGGTATGGAAGTTTTGAAAAAGTATGGTGGCAAACTCTTTACTTTGTCCCACTCGATAGATACGACCAATAGAAATGTTACATTCGAATATAATAAAACGACATATCAGTTTGATCCAAATAGAATCTATACAACCAATGATACCATTCTTCAAAAAAATATAAAGATCATTAGCGGTGAAGGTAAAGTAGATACTAAAGTCAAAAAAGATGTGCGCAATCTTGCTAATATCATATGGTCAGAAACTAAAGGTGCCAAACTTATAGTAGCACTTCACAACAATAAAAACACGCCAGCTACATTTAAAACTTTATGGTTTTTTATCAATAATTTTGAACCAGAATCATATAATATTACTTCATACGTAAAGAAGTCAGAATTTGCTAGCGATTCTAATAAGTCATGTGATGAAATCTACATTAACCCGAGACTCAATAACAGTGAGTTTTTTATTGTGACTGAAAAAAGAGATTTTGATCTATTTCTGAAAAAAAAATATTCTGTTGTTTTGCAGAATGCAGAACCTATAGATGATGGATCAATGTCAGTATTTGCTGTAAAAAATAAGAGAAGATATATTAATTCAGAAGCAAAAATGGGAAAAATAATAGAACAAACGGAGATGTTAGAGCTTTTACATATGACACCCAATAATATTGATTAGTATAAAGGACTTAGGTCAAATGATACTTTTTTGCTAGTTCCCACAATACAATCCCCGCGCATACAGAAACATTAAGCGAATGTTTAGTTCCGAATTGAGGTATTTCAATACAAACATCTAATTCATTAATAATTTCATCACTGACACCATCTACTTCATTGCCAAAAACAACGGCTATTTTTTCAGTATTGAGTGTATAATCTGTGAGAAGGACAGAAGCATCCGTTTGTTCGATACCAGCTATGATGTATCCTTCATTTTTAAGTTGGGCTACAGCATCACTTACGTTTTCTATATATTCCCAAACCACGGATTCTGTGGCCCCTATGGCAGTTTTAGTGATTTCACGATTAGGTGGTGTCGCACTTATCCCACAGATGATGATCTTCTCGATGGCAAAAGCATCCGCAGTTCTAAATACAGACCCTACATTCATTGCGGAGCGAATATTGTCTAACACTGCCACTACAGGGATTTTAGCTGCCGACTTATATTCATCGATAGATACTCGCTCTAATTCTTCCAGTTTTAGCTTCCGCATATTTCCTTATTTGTTTTGCAAGGCTGCTTTTATAAAACTGACAAACAATGGATGTGGATTTTCTACGGTACTTTTTAGTTCTGGATGATATTGCACACCTACGAAATATGGATGATCTTTTAGCTCTACAACTTCTACGAGGCCAGATTCTGGGTTTTTGCCTGTAGCAATAAGTCCGCCTTCTTCCATTCTTTCTAGATAAGCATTATTGAATTCATATCTATGTCTATGTCTTTCTGAAATATCAGCTTTACCATATGATTTATAGCTAAGTGAGTTTTTAGCCAATTTGCAAGCATAGGCGCCGAGTCTCATCGTACCACCTTTGATGGTTACTGTTTTTTGGTCTTCCATTAAGTCAATAATAGGCTCTGATGTTGCAGGGTCTACTTCTGTGGAGTTGGCATCGTCTATATGCAAGACATTTTTTGCAAATTCAACAACAGCACATTGCATACCAAGGCAAATGCCAAAAAAGGGAATATTATTTTCACGCACATATCGTATTGCTTCGAGTTTCCCCGCGATACCACGTTCTCCGAATCCTGGCGCTACAAGTATGCCATCCATATCTTTTAGCTTGGCAGGCACATCTCCTGTTTCTAGTGTTTCTGAATGAATAGGTATCACCCTGACTTTGCATTCATTTACCGAACCTGCATGGATAAAGGCTTCATAAATCGATTTGTAAGCATCTTGGAGTTCGTTATATTTTCCCACCAATGCGATGTTAACTTCATGGGTTGGATTTTTGAGTCTACCCAAAAAGTCTTTCCAATGGTTGAGATCTGGCTCTGTATTGTTTTTGATACCTAGTTTTTTGAGTACAGTTTTATCTAGTTTTTCTTTCAACATCAATAATGGTACATCGTAAATGGTATCTGCATCTATGGCTTCTATTACAGAGTTTTCGTCCACATTACAGAAAAGAGCCAGTTTTTCTTTCAACTCTTTCGGCAAGTGATGTTCTGTACGGCACACTAAAATATCGGGTTGGATACCAGCCTGTAGCAATTCTTTGACCGAATGTTGGGTTGGTTTTGTTTTTAACTCTTTGGCTGCTTTTAGGTAAGGAATAAGCGTCAGGTGGATGACTACACAATTTTCTTTTCCGACCTCTCTTCGCAATTGTCTAAGTGCCTCTAGATAAGGTAGAGATTCGATGTCACCTACCGTACCACCTATTTCTGTGATGATGATATCGTAATTGTGCTCTTTTTCTAGGAGCGTAGCACGCCTTTTTATTTCATCTGTGATGTGAGGGATGACTTGTACTGTTTTACCTAGGAAGGCTCCTGCCCTTTCTTTATTAATGACCGTTTGATAAATTTTACCTGTCGTGACATTATTACCTTGGGACGTCGGTTTGTTTAGAAATCTTTCGTAATGACCGAGATCTAAATCCGTTTCTGCACCATCTTCAGTGACATAACACTCTCCATGCTCATATGGATTTAGTGTACCAGGATCGACATTGATATAAGGGTCGAATTTTTGGATGGTCACGGTAAGACCACGCGATTGGAGTAATTTTGCAAGAGATGCTGCAATGATACCTTTCCCGAGTGACGATGTCACTCCTCCCGTAACAAATATATATTTAGCCATGTGTGATTGATAGGCAGGAGAGTTGAATTCTCCGCTACGGGACACAAAGGTAGCAGTTGTTTTTGAATTATTCAGGTTGATGAGCACTTTTTGGTAGTTTTACCTTCATATTATTTTTAAACATGAGTCCACTCCGAAAACATTAATGTACTGACAATCAATCGTTTTTCACCCTGACCCTAAAGGGAAACGTTTGATTATCAATGCTGTAGGAATAAATATTTCTCATTTTATTTGAACTAAGGACTTTTCGGAGTAGACTCAAATATACATTTTTACTTTACCTAAAATACAGCTTCATAGAATTAGTTATCTTTAATGTTGTTCAGGCTTTACAATAACTTAATGTTCTGATTATATTCTATTTATATTCGACCATTACTTTTGTATAAATTAATATGTTATGCAAAATAAATTTCTGATTTCGTTAATTATACTTCTTGTAGTGGTTTTCCCGTTCAGCTTAATTTACTACTTCATATCAAGTGTAAAAAATACTGCTAATACATTGCTTCAAAGCCCATCTTCTGCACAATGGAGTAATGCAGCATAATTACACTACGCTTTATTGTTAATCTATGTCGTTTTTGGCTTCAAAATGTCGCTAAAGGTACATAAGGAACTCAAAAATGATATTTTCATGTCCCTTTTGGATGTTGTTCTTTTTAATTTTTCTATTTTTACCAATCTATATATAATAAGTATCATTTCAGATGCAAAATCTAGATTCATAAAATAATAAATGATGTTTTTTACACAGACTGAACAATATGAAACATTAGTCACAGGGCAAAACGGCAGACCAGACGATTACCCAGATATTGATGCCTATGATCAACTATTATTTTATATTCAGCGTAATCAAAATAGGAATACGGTGGTATATGAAGCCAATTGCGTTTATAATGGTTTGTTAGATTTGAATGATCCCATTTCGATTAATTGGATTAAGTTTATGGATAATGGCGAACAAGAAATTCAACCTTTAAATTATATTCAAAAAAAGCTAGCCTACGGGTATAATTTTAAAGTGATTTCCAACGATTTGATTGAGTTTTGTTTTGTCTCTTATTCAGAAATGAAATTTTATTTATCAAAAAATAAAAATGGAGGTTTCCATGTGTCCACCACATTGGATGGAATAATGTCAATTATTGAGAGAATTTACATATACGCTGAAGATATGGGAATTTTTCCACAAGTCAAGTTTGCTGAGTTTTTTGGTCGGTGTGCCACATCTAATAAAAGCACATACAAAAAGCTTTTTTTGCAGCTTTAATCAATTATTTACAACTGAGACAAAGTTTTTCCCTTTTCTTAGTCAACATTCATGTCTTTGGTATCGTTCTTTTAAATAGTAATATTAAAGTAAAGTTATGCGTACGATTTTAAGTTTGATAATATTTTTCTGTACATTCAGTTCAGCGGTTTTTGCTCAGGTGACCGATGAAGGGGTAAAGCCAGTGGATGGCAGTATCCTTAATTTTGGATTGGGAATAGGATTAAACGTTCCATTAGGTGATATGGCCGATAGATATGGGACTAACATGAATTTTGGGTTAAGTGGAGAATATATAACTAAAAATAATTGGCTAGTGAATGCAGAGTTTTTGTATCTATTTAGTGAAAACATTAAAGAAGATGTATTGGCTCCATACCGTACTATCGATGGATTTATATTGGGAGATGATAATCAATATGCAAGTCTTATCATGAAAGAACATGGTTTTTTTATGGGTCTAGGAATTGGTAAGTTGATCCCGATAAATAAAGATTCTAGGTCAGGTATTAAAGTTGCTCTTTCTGGTGGCATCCTCCAGCATCAAATAAAATTTTCTGATGATCGTAATTCTATTGGTCAGGTTAGAGCAGGTAGACATATTGGTTATGATCGTCTGACGCGTGGCTTTTCACTTAAAGAAACTATAGCATACAAACATTTAAGTCAGGATAGGAGATTAAATTTTGAGTTTGCATTGGATTTTATTCAAGGTTTTACTTCTGAAGTGAGAGCCATCAATTTTGACACAGGCCTTTCGACCAATAAATCTCGTTTTGATATGCTCATTGGTGCACGTCTCATGTGGAATTTGCCTTTTTACAAAGGTAGTGAGAAGACGGTTTATTATTAAGAATAGTTATTCATTGAAGTTTCGGACTAAATACTTAAAAGATGAACTGCAAATTTTGTTCTTCATTTTTGCGGTTGTAGATGAAGTTTAATATTGTAAATTGATTTTAATTGATGTGTTTTATTTTCTTCAAATGTCTTTAAAATAAACTATCCTCCCATTTCTTGTCCTCCACTCAATAAATATTCATAAACACCTTTCCATCCACTCCAAATACCACCTTCATCTAGCGAACTGTTGTGCCATATGACACATAGTGGAGAATCTATTTTTTTAGCGTATTTTATAAACTTACCTATTTCTGTTTTTGCATGACTTGCACTAAGTTTTTTGTAATTTTTCAGGGTTACATCCATGATTTGAAAAGGATAAATCATTAAATCAGTAACACACTCATTTGTCAGATCATACCAATAAAAAGGATGTCCTGTACCTGCTCTGTATCCATTTTCTTCGGGATATCCCATGCTGTAGTCTTCTTTTATCCCATTCAATATTAGGTTCCTATAGGTAGTTGGAAGTTCAAGCTTGATAAAATGCTGCCGAGATGTTGTAATTTTTGTTTTTAGAAGGTTGTTAAGGTTTTTTATTTCTGATGAAAGTACATTTGGGTCTTCGTTTGATCTAAATGATGGGTGAATTCCGACAACATTCTTTTCAGCAAGAGCTTTTATTTTTATTTGGAAATTAGTTTCCGAAATATCATGATTCTTATCATAAGTGGAAGTTTTGGAAGCAAATAGTACAAAGTAATTTGGAATTATTTGATATTTTTTGTGAAGGCTTTCAATTAATTCATAAGTATTGAATGGGTCATTTTTGTAATTATTAAAACTAGATAATCTTCTTTTGAATGAAAATAAGTTTCCTTTGATCAAATCTTTGATACCACCCGCCACATTTCTAAAACCTTTGTGCGCATATGCCCAGACTTGATCAATGTCGATAGTAGAATGAATAGCAAACTTTTTTATATTCGGAAATACATAATTTGGATATTTCTCAGAAATAGTATTTTTAAGATTTAATATACATTCATCTACAATGGCTCTGTCTAATATCTGCAGCTGATAGCTAACGCTGTTTTTAGCTTGATATCTGCCAAGTTGATCGGCTTGATGTGGAAGGTATTCTTCATATCGACTGATTATAAAAAATATAAGAGAAAAAATATCTTCATTTATTGTTTCTCCTTTCTGTAGTGTTGCCAAAATTTTTTCAGTGAGTTTATACATGACTTCAGTACAGTCTGTGATATCACTTTGGTCTAACAAACCTTGAGGAAACATTTTAATATGCGGTGTATTTACATCCGAATCGTTGTATAAAATGACGGGACCTTTTGTTTTATCACAATTTTCTAATTCATCCATCAATACATAAGTTACACCCAACACTTCATTAAAAATGAAATCAAGTGTGTATCTAAGTCTATTGCTTTGCGTATTTGTTACTATTTGGATCAAAATCAGAATATTCTTTGACGGTATTTATCAAACTAAGGTGCAAAGATGATATTTTCATTGATACCAGACATCTTCCATCTTGAATTCAGTGTAATTTTTGTTTGCATTTTTATTTGCAAGAATGGCAAGTTGTCTTGGTGACAGATATAAGGATGCATCCTGACCTTTTGCTATGGCTCGATTTACCTTCGTTTTCTGAAGTTCGGTCATTGGTATGGATTTGTAGGGCGATTTTAGGAGATAATATTTGTCTTCGTGATCTTTTTTATATTTAGCTAATGGCAATACATTCAACTTAGTATTTGTGTTAACTGGAGCGTAGATTTGATCAGCACAACCCTTGTTTTTTGCTTTGTCTGCTAGTACGTCTATTGATGTCCGATCTTTGTCATAGGTGACTTTTACGACTTCTTTCCCATGCATAAATCCAGCTTCCGTAGCCAGGACACCATCCAAAGCAGCTATTTCTCTTTCGCCAGTCCAGAAGCAATACATACTAAAATAGACTTCATCTGTTTTGTTTTCAGCTATAGCAGATGTTTCTTGAAGGAGAAGCTGGAGATACTCATCCACTTCTTTTCCTGAGGATTGAAGAGCATTTATGATTGTTGCGACTGTTTTGGAGATATTTCTGAAATCTGCTTGCCTCTTGACGATATCTTTTTCTTGGTGGTTTATGATTCGGACCACAGGATTATTCCATGATGGCTCATTAAATTTTTCTAGTATCACCTTATCTTTACCACCTTTATTATTATAGATACAGAGTGGAACAAAACAAGTTTCTATTGCTTCTACGATTAGTGGATGTGAAATTATACTATTGCCAAATTTAGTACAGTTAGCACATCCAGGCACCTCTTGGAATAATATGAATATAGGTAGATTTTTTTCCTTACTCTGCTGTAAAGCTTCATCATAATCTCTCAACCATCTTACTTTGCCGAGCTCTACAGGATTATCTTTTGGGTATAAAAATGGTTGGCAATAAGTGGTTTTACTAAAAAGCAAGACAACTATTATGACGTATATACTTCGATAATACATATTAAATATCTTTTAATCATTATAACGAATAAATAGTGGCATATTGTTGCCTTTGGATTTTACACCTATGAAAAATAAGCACTAAGTTATCAGATGATGGTATTTTTATGAAACATTAGCATCCATTTTTTTCTTTTATTTTGATTTTTGTCTAATATTTGATTTCGATTCCACATATCTTTACGGTTTAATTTCTTAAGATGCCCAGTCAACAAACAGATCAACTTATACAACTCATTCACTCGCTTACCAAAGCAGAGAAGAAGAGTTTTAGACTGTATGTCAATAGAGACAACAATGCATCAGACAAGTTATTCATGCAATTATTTGACTACATCGATTCGGGTAAAAAATTTAAAGAGGCAGATCTGCTCAAGAAGATACCTCAAATAAAAAAAGGTCAATTGTCCAATATTAAGGCCAATCTAATGAAACAAATTTTGGTCAACTTAAGAAATCTCCACAAACAAGAATTTTCGGATGTTGCCATTAGAGAACTTTTGGATTACTCAAAAATTTTGCAATCAAAAGGCATGACCAAAGCCAGTCTCGATATGCTCGAAAAAGCAAAAAAGATGGCACAACTAAACCACGAAACACTATTGGCTTACCACATTCTAGATGAAGAGCGCAAAATAGAAACCCAATACATCACAGGAAGTTCGACTCAAAAAGCCATTCAACTCAACGAAATGAGTAATTTGATACTTTCCAAAGTGGCCATTCATGATAAACTATCTAACCTATCCTTAATGCTTTATGGCATGTATCTCAAATACGGATACGTCAAAGACAAAAAGGATTTTGAACATGTCAAAGATTATTTCTATCAAAACCTGCCTGATTTAAAACCTGAGAAATTAGGGTTTTATGAACGCATATATTACTACCAGTCATTTGTTTGGTATTACCACATGACCCAAGATTTTGTAAATTATTATAAATATTCGCAAAAATGGGTCGACTGTTTTAGAGATTTCCCACACTTGATCAAGGAAGATCAAATCTTATATTTCAAAGGACTGCACAATGCTATGAATGCCCTGTATATGGCGAATAAAACTGAAAAATTCCTTCAGCATTATGCGACATATATTGAGTTTGAAAACCAATATATCGATCAGATGTCCGAAAGTCAACTATCAAATTATCGACTGTTTAAGTACGTACATTTGTTAAACAAGATATTTTTGATAGGCGATTACAAACAAGGCGTCATGGAAATAACCGAAATAAGAGATGTACTCAAATCAGGAAAACATCATTGGGATATCAATAGAGAAATGGTGTTTAATTATAAAGTAGCATGTGTATATTTTGGCGCAGATGACTTCAATAATGCCATAGAATATCTCAATAAAATAAATAATAGCCCTATCGGTGGGTTGAGAGAAGACATACAATGTTTTGCTAGGATATTGACGCTAATAAGTCATTTTGAATTGGGCAATGACTTTTTAGTTAGTTATCAGATCAAGTCAGTTTATCGTTTTTTAATCAAAATGGAAGATCTACAATCCGTCCAAAAAGAAATTTTATCTTTCATCCGAAGGACACCACAGATGACGAAGTACGATTTAGTATCAGAATTTACTAAGCTAAGAACCAAACTGATAAAATTCCAAAAAGACCCATACGAAAAACGACCATTTTTATATTTGGATATTATCTCTTGGCTAGACAGCAAGATCGAGGGGCGACGTATCGAAGAGGTAATCAAGGAAAAAATGAAAAAGAAATAAAAGTTTCATTTTATCTATTTTGGTTTTTAAGTCTGTGGC
>DAOLFJ010000374.1:0-4241 GCA_035326365.1 Saprospiraceae bacterium
AGAACCATAACCTATTGATTAGCAACTAAGAAAATTTTTAAACATACTCTAAGGATAAATAGTCCTTTGAAAATTATTTTACTACTAAGTCATCAAATTTAGGTTGATTAGAAATCTAAAAATCATACACAAAATATCTGATGACTTAGTAGTTTATAGGTATAGATGTTATAATCTTAAAAAACCAAGATTACAATTGACCTATACTTTCTTCGGTGGTAAATCGAATGCTATTGCAACGTGCTCGAAATGACCATTATGGGCACCATCGCAAAATGGTTTGTTTTTAGAAAGACCACATCTACAGATTCCTACAGTCGTTCTTCCCATGAGGCCATATTCAGCACCTGATGCGTCTGTGATGATAAAATCGCCTTCGACTTTTAGTGATCCATTAGCATTAACTGTTATTTTTGTTGGACTTGACATTTAGTTTGTTTTTTGATTGATTTTTAAAATATGGAGTTAGAACCCAATAAACATTAAAATTGTTTTTGGCGATGTCATAAAGTTCTTGTACTATTTGAGTACTTTTGTTGATATAAATCATAACATGTTAATCAATAAATCCTTGCGCTATACATTTTTACTTGTATCAGCCACACTTTTGTTCAGTTGCCAAAAATCAGAACCAACTCCGTCTGATACACCTGTAGTGCAAAATGACCCAAATCAATATGGAACACCTTTGGCTGAAATTCCAGCCACATCTGATATTGTCATGTATGAAATAAACGAACGAGCATTTAGTGTTTCTGGTGATTTTGAAGGAATTATGCCTCGACTTGATTCTATTAAAGATCTTGGTGTCAATGTCATATGGCTGATGCCGATTCATCCAATTGGAAAAATAAAAACGGTCAACTCACCTTACTGTATCCAGAATTTTACAGAAGTAATTCCTGAATATGGCGATCTCGAAAAATTGAGAACCTTAGTTTCAGAAGCACATAAACGAAAAATAGCCGTCATCCTAGATTGGGCAGCTAATCATACGTCATGGGACAATCCATGGATCCAAAATAAAACATGGTACACACAAGATGCCAATGGGAATATCATCTCACCTGCTGGCACAAACTGGCAGGACGTGGCCGACCTTAATTTTGACAATACAGAGATGCGTCAAGAAATGATCAAAGCAATGAAATATTGGGTACTTCAAGCCAATGTAGATGGGTTCCGATGTGATGCAGCAGATTTTGTACCTTTTTCATTCTGGAAACAAGCTATAGATTCACTTCGCAAAATACCTAATCGAGACATCATCATGCTGGCTGAAGGTGCTCGCAAAGATCATTTTAATGCAGGATTTGACATCAATTTTGGGTGGGAATTTTTTAGTAAAGCAAAGTCCATTTTCAAAACAAATACATCTGCATCAGAATTCCTATCAGCACACCAATCTGAATATGCTGGCATACCTTCTGGAACCCACAGACTGAGATTCACATCCAATCATGACGAATGCGCATGGGACGATACACCATTAGGTCTATTCGGTGGTAAAAATGGATCTTTAGCTGCTTTTGCGGCTACTGCCTACATGGGAGGCATACCACTTATCTACAATGGCCAAGAAGTAGGTTGCCCAGTAAAATTACCATTTTTTAGCAAGTCTCCCATAGACTGGAAGACAAATCCTGACATGCTAAAAACGTATAAAAAACTGATAGCTATCCGCTTATCCAATGCAGCATTGAGAAATGGCAGTTTAGAACAATTTGCCCATAATGACATCGTATCCTTTAGAAGAAAATCAGGTACAAATGAAGTCTTTGTATTGGTAAATACTCGTAGTGCTAATAAGTCCTACACACTACCCACTGTCATTCAGAATAGTGCATGGAAAGACGCTATAAGCAACGAAAATGTAACCCTAGGGACTAGCTTGGACTTGAAAGGTTACGAATATCGAGTATTGGTGAAGTGATGGGAATGAAGGTTAATTTTAACCTACCTTACAGTAAAACAAATATTGTTAAACTTTCCGTTAGAAAAAGTGACTTCATTACTTTCTTCATCTTTTATAGCAAATGTAAAAGTCCCGCTGATTTTATTATTGGTTTCATCACAACTTGTTAAATTAAAACGACCATCTAATTCTTCCCCAATTGTTGAAAATCCATTTCCTGCTTTATCAAAATAGCTGAAAATGGCGATTTCTGCAGAAAAATCTACTGGGTCAAAATAGTTTTCGGAAATTTGTGTAGACCAAGTTTTTGTGACATCCATACAATCTCCCCTAATTCCTTTTTCAAATTCATTAACTATGATGCTAAGAGTACTACCATCTTTGCCTTTTGCAACTATATCAAGTCTATATCCCATTTTGCTAGTGGTAGGGTCAGTACCTTTAAAAATACTAGCATTTGTTATACTTTCCATTTCCCATGATGCCCCCTTAAATGTTCCTGACATTGTCTGGCCTTCACAATTAGAGCTTTCATCGTCTTTACCACAAGCCAGCATAAAACACAATGAAACAAAAATGATTAAGTTTAATTTTAAAGATCTCATAATATTAGTTTTAAAGATTAGATTCAAAGGTATTTAAAAACTTTAAGAAAAAATAATAGTCAACCACAATTTCTAAATAAATGATTAAATAGTTTTTAGAGTGATAGTCTAAAAAATTAAAAGATCTAGGATTTTGGCAATTTTATCATTTTTAGAAACAACTCCTAATCTTTAAAATTTAATTACTACTTTTGACCAATAGCAATAAATAATAAATACATTTGTCTTAGTATTTTTTCTTACAATCACAAGGCCACAGATTAGTAATGCAATTTGATTTCAGAAATAAAAAAAGGAATGTTCTAAAGGACAAGATTGTCTTGATGATTTGTGTTATCTTACTGATAAAAAGCATAGGTTGCAATGATCAGGACCAAACCAAAGAAGACATCACCTACAATACGCACATCCGCCCCATTCTTTCAGACAAATGCTTCAAATGTCACGGTCCGGATGCCAATAAACGTAAATCTGGTTATAGATTGGACACAGAAGAAGGAGCCTTTGCTGCTTTAAAAGATTATAAAGATAAATATGGTATCGTAGCGGGTCACCCTGAAAAATCAGATGTTTATTTGCGTATCACCTCCACAGACCCTGACTACATGATGCCGCCACCGGAATCTAATCTATCATTAACTTCCGATGAAATCTCACTGATCGAAAAATGGATCAAACAAGGAGCGCCATACGAAAAACACTGGTCATTTATCCCATTAAAAGCAACATCTGTTCCCGATGTAAAGTCAACATGGGCATATAATGAAATCGACCAATTTATACTCCAAAAGCTAGATGAGCACGACTTAAAGCCATCTGAAGTAAAATACGATGCAGCTTTGCTCAAGCGGATGATGCATGACATCACTGGTCTGCCGCCTACTTTAAAGGAACAAGACGAGTTCGCAAAATCAGCTGACGCAAAAACTTACGAAAAACTCTTAGATAAAGCCTTGGCAAGTCCGCAGTATGGCGAAAAAATGGCCATTTTCTGGATGGATGTAGCTCGGTATGCTGACAGTCATGGATATCAGGATGATGGCTTGCGTACGATGTGGCCGTGGAGAGATTGGGTCATCCATGCTTTTAATAATAATTATAATTATAAAAAATTTGTCACTTGGCAATTGGCTGGCGATTTACTACCTAATAAAAATAAAGAAACCATTCTGGCCACGGGATTCAACAGAAACCATAAGATCACCCAGGAAGGTGGCGTCATAGACGAAGAATATCGCATAGAATACGTTACAGATCGAACCAATACCTTTGGTAAAGGATTGCTGGCCATGACTTTTGAGTGTGCCAAATGCCATGATCACAAATACGGTCCCATCTCTCAAAAAGACTATTTTTCCACCTTTGCATTTTTTGATCAGGTGGACGAGAAAGGCCTAGTAGGCGATATTTCTTTGGCATCACTAGCAGATCCACCTTATATGACGATTACCAAAGAAGATCGAGAAGGCATCCTAAATTTCATTAGTAAACTAGATACTGGAAAAGTTGACGTCATGATTATGAAAGACAGTACGGGCATCCGACAGACCAAACTACTCCAACGAGGTGTCTATGATCAACCGGGAGAAGTAGTCTCGCCTGGCACTCCTGAATCAATACTGAAATACGACCCCAAAAAGTTTGAACAAAACAGATTGGGACTTGCCAAATGGATGTTTGACCCACAAAATCCACTTACAGCTAGAGTGTTTGTCAATTTT
>DAOLFJ010000375.1:0-4162 GCA_035326365.1 Saprospiraceae bacterium
CTACCGTTTTTACATTAGAAGGTTGTGTACAAACTGTTACTTATTTTCAAAATAGTGTTCCAGGAGGGAATGGAGGATATTATTTACCTTTAAGTGATACTTATGGTAATAATGGGTGTAACGTACCTCCTTCAACTGCTGCAGCATCACCTGCAAATGTTGATCAACCAGCAAATATTGAAGTTTGTGCTGGTGAAGCAGTAATTGTTAATTTCACAGGTACAGGTACTTCATACACTTGGGTAAATAATAATACAAATATTGGTCTGGGTGCTTCTGGCATTGGAAATATAAATTTTACAGCATCTAATGTTTTAACTACACAAATTGGAACTATTACTGTTACTCCTGTGGGAAGTTGTCCTGGTATGCCGAAAATGTTTGACATTACCGTTAACCCTCTACAAGATGCCACCTTCGATTTCTCTAACTTTTGTGTAGGGTCGTCTAATGGACCCACGAATATAGCGACACCAGGAGGAACATTTTCATTTAATCCCAATCCTGGTGATGGAGCGACCATCAATCCCACAACAGGCGTCATTTCAAATGCCACAGGAGGAACGGTATATTCTGTTCAGTATGTTACTCCGGGTCCTTGCCCTGGAATCGAAGTAGTCATGGTACAAGCACTGTCAAATCAAGATGCTTCTTTTGTTTTTGCAGATTTTTGTTTTGGCGAGCCAAACGGACCTACAGGTATAGCAGTACCAGGTGGTACATTTTCCTTTAATCCTGATCCAGGCGATGGAGCAACCATAAATCCTTCTACTGGTATCATCTCTAATCCTATTGCAGGTAATTCTTATAGTGTCCAATATATTACACCTGGACCTTGTCCCAATAATATGACCATAGTAGTTGATGTGCTTAATTTGGTAGTTCCTATTTTGGGACCATTAGGGCCTTATTGTACTTCTGATGGTATTGTTACCTTACCAACAACACAAAGTGGTGTGACAGGCAACTGGTCAGGCCCAGGTATAGTGGGCAACCAACTAAATCCTGCATCTCTAGCACCAGGTATGTATCAAATATTTTTCACACCGATAGCAGGACAATGTGCC
This sequence comes from Saprospiraceae bacterium, assembly GCA_035326365.1. GTDB lineage: Bacteria > Bacteroidota > Bacteroidia > Chitinophagales > Saprospiraceae > OLB9. Next base: position 1,068 of record DAOLFJ010000375.1, read on the forward strand.
TCGGCAGCAAATATTACCATAGAAATTATAGGAAACCCGATAGGTAATCTCTCTGGAAATCCAATATTATGTCCAGGACAATGTGGAACGGTTACATTTAATTTTAGTGGAGGTTCAGGTACCTATAATCTTAACATGAATTTTTTAGCTGGTGTGTTAGGTATTAACTTCCCAATGGTAGGTGTTACAAATAATACCGTGTTAAATATCTGTATAGGAAATGGTGTACCTTTTGACCCTGCTACAAATACACTCAGCATTCCTACAATTATTCCATCAGGCACTTATAGCTTGACCTTATTAAATTTTTCATCTGTTCCTGCCGGTCCTTGTTCTAATGGTATAGTAGGGAATCCAGGATCCATCTCTGTTACTATAAATGGTGCACCACCTGCCAATTCTACTAACATCGGCTTATGCGATTTTGACCAAGATGGGACAGAAATATTTGATTTGACTTTGGTGGATGGAATTGTTACTGGTGGTGTAGTTGGTAATACAGTAACTTGGTATTCGGACCCTGCATTGACAATGCAAATATTAAACCCTAGTATGTTTTCGGCAACTTCAGGTACTTTAGTTTACTCTGTTGTGACATCTCCTGATGGTTGTGAAGGAGACAATCAAACATTGCTACAATTGATTACTCCAATACAGCCAAGTGCCACTGACTTTAATATTTGTATAAATGACCCATTGATAAATTTACCAACCATATTAAGTGGTGTAAATGGCACTTGGTCAGGAGCAAATGTTACGGGAAATCAATTTGACCCTACCGGACTACCTGCGGGAAATTATCCAATTACATTTACACCTACAGGTACACAATGCGCTTTACCACTTACGGTAAATGTAATAATCTCAAATGCTGGACCAATCAATTTACCAAATCCCATAGTAACTTCTTGTTTGGGAATTGGATCTGTTTCATTAGGAAATACCCAAGGTGGTGTAAATGGGGTATGGTCTGGAAGTCCTTTTCTAACAGGTGATAATTTTGATATTACTGCTGCGGGCGTAGGTTCATTTACAGTGACATTCACGCCTACAGGATCCATGACTTGTTTTAGTCCTAATAGTACTCAAGTCGTAGTAGTGGCTAATTCTGTACTTACACCGATCACTTTTGCTGATCTTTGTCCAGATTCAGGAATATTTGATTTAGGTAATATTGTTCAAGGCGAAACAGGAGTTTGGTCTGGAAATGCACAAGTATTTACTAATTTATTTGATCCTAACACCACTCCAGGTAATTATCCATTGACATTTACACCCAATGACCTGTGTGTAGATCCAATAAATACAAGTATTGAAGTAGTTCCACTTAGTACTTTGACACCACCCGTGCTCGGACCAACATGTACAAACGGAGCACCGATACTATTACCTACCACAATAAATACAGTAACAGGTACATGGACCATAGGAGGATTGCCCATAACCACTTTTGATCCATCCATTTATGGGACTGGTAATTTTACATTAGATTTTACAGTAGATGCAGGATTTTGTGCATCGTCATTTAGTACCATTATTTCTGTGAGTGCCATTACTGCTGGATTTGATAGCTTGCAAATGAGCTGTCGGTCAAATACAAACATAGTAGTCAATTTGAATACTTATCTTTCACCAGGTACTACTGCTGGAGGTATTTGGACTTATAATGGTAATCCTATAGCAGATCCAACTATGGTAGATTTGAGTTTGTTGCCTAATGGATTTCATGAGTATTTTTATGTGATTAATGATGTAAATTGTGGTCAAGATACTGCGATTGTTTCATTTGATATTATACCAGAAAATAATGCTGGAAATAGTACCACACAATCTTTATGTAGCACGAATGCTGCCTCTGTCAATTTTGGTAGTTTACTTGGTATAATAACAACTGGTGGTACATGGGTACAACCTATGGGTGTTAATGTAGATTTGAGCAATTTGGTGGATGTTGATCTTTCCAATTTACCAGCTGGGACATATGATTTTATTTATACCTTAGCAGAAAACGGTTGTGCTGCCGATACATCTCATACAGTCTTTACAATCCAAACATTCAATAGTGCTGGAAATGATGTGATGAGCACTTTATGTTTAGGTGCAACAATAGATTTGTCTACTTTAGTAAATGGTGGATTTACATTAGGTAATTTTCTAAATCCTAATAATATTGCTGGACTGACGGACTCCTTATGGAATACAACGGGGTTGACAGCAAACACCTATGTTTTTCAATATGAAGCAATAAATCTCAATCCTTGTATCTCTGATACAGCAACATTAACCTTAAATCTTGCATCAGTCGTCACCGCGGGCCAAGATGGTATTTCTAACTATTGTCAAGGATCGGTTATATCATTAAATGACTATTTATCAGTTGGCACATCTTTGGGTGGTGAGTTTTATAATAATGGAAATATTGTACCAAACGGAATATTCAATACTACTGGTTTCAATGTTTTAATATTCCAATATATCGTGGGTGATGGGGTAACCTGTCCAAGAGATACAGCCTTCATAACCTTAGGTCGGGTATCAAAACCAGTATTGACCATTGATCCAATCGTCAATATCTGTGATGGAGATTGTCAGAATATTACCATCAACCATAATGCTGCGGTTGGATCAAATTTTAGCTTATCATTGACGTCTTCTGGTGGTCAAACTTATAGAAACGTAATAACGGTGGTAAATAATAATCCATTGGATATTACATTTTGTGCATCAGCATTAGGGCCATTTAATTTTGGAAATTTACCTTTAAATCAAACCTTTACTTTACGAATAGATAGTCTTAACGTCATAGATGGAGGCTGTAGATTTGACTATATTGTTACATCTACATTTAACACACAAAGTAAGCCTACAAGAAATATCATAAGAACACTTTGTAATGGTAACACTATCACTGTGGGAAGCGATATTTACTCAGAGACCAATCCAAGTGGTACAACTATCATTCCTTCCACTATTGGCAATAGTTGTGACAGTATTGTCAACGTCAATTTGACATTTGTGGGTCCTTCGCCCATTACCAATTTGGTGGAAACCACATGTGATCAGACTTATTCTATAACAGTTGGGAACACTGTTTT